>NZ_JBIVGT010000001.1:0-291023 GCF_044748825.1 Pseudomonas sp. NPDC089741
ATCATCATCGCCGGTGTGGTCACCGATGTGTGCGTAGCGTTCCCGACCTTGTCGGCGCTGGCAGAAGGCTTTGAGGTGTTTGTGGTGACCGATGCGTCCGGCACCTTCAATACCACCGTGCAACAAGCCGCATGGAGCCGCATGACCCAGGCCGGTGCGCAACTGATGAACTGGTTCTCGGTGGCGTGTGAGCTGCACCGCGACTGGCGCAACGATATCGAAGGGCTGGGTAATCTGCTGTCGCAGCGGATTCCTAACTACCGCAACCTGATGAACAGCTACTCGGCGCTGACGGCGTTGCAGAAGTAAGTCGATACGGCGAAAACGCAAAGCCTGCCCTGAAAAGCAGGCTTTCGTTTTGTATGAGCTTTATGCCGAACGCGGGAGGTTTCAGATCTCGGGCGTGTACTTGATGGACAGCAGGCCACTGACACGTGAAACCAGTGTGTCGACCGCAAAGGGTTTGGTCAGCACCTGCATTCTCGGCCCGAGTTGGCCGCTGCCGAGCACCGAGCTTTCGGCATACCCGGTAATGAACAAGGTCTTCAGCTTCGGTCTTATTTGCCGGCCCGCATCGGCCATCTGCCGGCCATTCATGCCACCGGGCAAGCCGACATCGGTGATCAGCAAATCGATGTGCGCGCTGGAACGCAATGCTTCGAGCCCTTCAACGCTGTCGCTTGCTTCGAGCACGTGGTAGCCGAGGTCACTCAGCACATCTTTGAGCAGCAAGCGAACGGTGGGCTCGTCGTCGACAATCAGGATGGTCTCGCCTGCTTTTGCATCAGGCGAGGTCGTACTTTGCGCGTCATCGTGATTGTGCTGCGCCTCGCCGCAGTAACGCGGCAGGTAAATCAACATCGTGGTGCCGTGTCCCACTGTCGATTGCACCCGCACCTGCCCCCCGGATTGCTTGGTAAAACCGTAAATCATCGAAAGCCCCAGCCCCGTGCCCTGGCCCAGCGGCTTGGTGGTGAAAAACGGGTCGAAGGCTTTGGCGATCACTTCAGCGCTCATACCCGTGCCGGTGTCAGTGACAGCCAGGCACAGGTATTGCCCTTCGGGCATGTCCAGTGCGTGCGCCAACTCGCCCTCGACCGCGCGATTCGCTGTCTCGACGGTGATGCTGCCGCCCTCGGGCATCGCATCGCGGGCGTTGATGCACAGGTTCAGCAGAGCGTTTTCCAGTTGGCTGGCATCCACCAGCGCAGGCCAAAGGTCGGCTGCAGTGACGGTCTTCAGGCGAATGCCGGGGCCGACGGTGCGCTGGATCAGTTCGGTCATGCCGGCAATCAGCGCGTTGACTTCGGTCGGCCGCGGATCGAGTGTCTGTCGCCGGGAGAAGGCCAGCAGGCGATGGGTCAGGGCGGTAGCGCGTTTGGCCGCGTCCTGGGCGATCAGCATGTATTTGTCGAGGTCGTTGAAACGGCCTTGGGCGGTGCGCTTTTCCATCAACTCAAGGGCTGCGCAGATGCCCGCCAGAAGGTTGTTGAAGTCATGCGCCAGACCGCCGGTGAGTTGCCCGACCGCTTCCATTTTCTGCGATTGACGTAACTTTTCCTCGGCTTGCATCAAGTCCGCCGTTCGCGCCGACACCCGCTGTTCCAGTGTGTCATTAAGCGCCTTTAAAGCAGCTGTCACGCGGTCTCGCTCGGCTTCGACATTGCGCCGGTCTTCGACATCGATGAGCACGCCGGGGAAGCGCAAAGGCGTGCCGTCTTCGGCGCATTCGACGCGTCCGTTTGCCTCAATCCAGGTGTATTGGCCATCCGCACCGCGTACTCGGTACTGGTGTGAATAGGGGCCGCCCCGGGCGATGACTTCATTGATGGCCGCGGTGAGTCCTTCGCGGTCCTCGGGATGCACGGTCATCGCCACTTGCTCAAGGCTCAGACCGTCTCGGCCCAAGGCAGGATCAAGGTTGAAAACCCTTGCGAAGGCTTCGTCGACGCTGAAACGATCGGTGGGCAAGTGCCAATGCCAGGTGCCGATGATGGCGCCAGCCGCCAGGGCGAGTTGCACGCGCTCGATGTTCTCCCGGGCGACCGCCTCGCTGACGCGCAAGCGTTCCTGCGCGTCGCGGCGCTCGGTGACGTCGCTGAAGAAGATCGCAATCTGCCGTTCGGCCGGGTCGCCGACACGCACGGCGCGCACGTCGAACCAGCGTTCGAACGTGTTGGCGTAGTTCTCGAAGTTGGCTGGCTCGCCGGTCTTGGCGACATGGCCGTAGGTCTCGAACCAGAAACTCTCCAGGTTGGGAGCGAACTCGGTCACCCACTTGCCACGCAGGTTGACGCCAGCCTGACGTTCGAACGCCGGGTTGGCTTCAACGAAGCAATAATCGATAGGACGGTCGTCGGCGTCGAATTTGACCTTGACGATGGCAAACGCCGCCTCGATGGTTTGCAGAATGGTGCTGAAGCGTTCTTCGCTCCGGCGCAGTGCCGTTTCGGCACTGCGCGAGCGGGTCAGGTCGAGCATCGCCCCGATCATGCGTTCTGCCTGGCCATCGGCGTTACGGATCAGATGGCCGCGGTCGAGCACCTCAGCGTAGGAACCGTCCTCGCAGCGAAACCGGTACTCAGCACTCCAAGTGGTGCCAGAGCCATCAATCGCAGCGCGAATCGAGGTTTCGACCCGTGCGCGATCCTGCGCGTGGATCTGCGCAAAGCGCCAGTCACACGTTGGCTCGATGGCTGCTGACGCATAGCCATACGCCTGTTGCAGCGAATCGTTCCAGATAACCTGGCTGGTTTTCAGATCCCAGTCCCAGACGGCATCGCAGGTTGCCTTGACGGCCAGACGCAGGCGCGTGACCTCGGACTCGAGCTCCTCGCGAGTAAGCTGTTTCAGGATGTCCACTCCTCATGCCTTATTTGCTATCTGCTAAGCATTCAATTGGCGCGTTTAACACGAACACCCATGCGCTTTGTCACCCATTGACACGGGGCGGCATATTTAAGTTGCACTCAGGCCAGGCGCGCCGGTGTTTTCAAAGCGCCTCGCCGTTATCCAGCCTGTCCAGCAGACGCTGCCCGCGTTGCCACAGTGCCTGCTGCTTTTCTTGCGGCATGCGATCAAGGTTTTTGTACATCATGCCCATGCGCTGATTGCCACGCAGGAGATCACCGTGGCGCATCAGAAAATGCCAGTACAAGGCATTGAAAGGGCAAGCGTTGTCAGCCGTGGTTTCGCGCACCGCGTAAACACAGTCGCGACAATAGTCGGACATCCGGTTGATGTACTGGCCGCTGGCGCAGTAAGGCTTGGAACCGAGGTAACCGCCGTCGGCGTGCATGACCATGCCGAGGGTGTTGGGCAGCTCGACCCAATCGAAAGCGTCCATATAAATGGCCAGATACCACTCACAGATCTGGCTCGGCGCAATACCGGCGAGCAGGGCGAAATTGCCGGTCACCATCAGCCGCTGGATGTGATGGGCGTAGGCGTGTTTCAAACTTTGGCCGATGGCTTGGCGCATGCAGTTCATCTGCGTTGCGCCGGTCCAGTAGAACTCAGGCAACGGCCGGGTGTTACCGAAAGCATTGCCCTCGGCGTACTCAGGCATGGTCAGCCAGTAAACACCACGCACGTATTCGCGCCAGCCAATCAGTTGACGGATGAAACCCTCGGCCGCGTTCAGTGCGATGCTGCCGGACCAATAGGCAGACTCGACATCACTGCACAGCTGACGCAGGTCGAGTAAACCGATGTTCAGCGCGGCGCTGATGCGTGCATGGAACAGGAAGGGTTCATCGCTGGCCATGGCGTCCTGATAATCGCCGAAGCCGGCCAGGCCGTAGTCGAGAAACCACGCCCACAATGCCTGGGCGTCGGCGTGTGTAACCGGGTAGTTGAAAGTATCCAGGCTGCCGTAGTGACTGGCGAAGCGTTCTTTGACCAGTGCGAGCACGTCGAGGGTGATTGCATCGTTGGCAAAACCAACCGGGTAGGGCGCCTTTACGTGTTTAGGCAAGGTTTTGCGATTGTCTTCATCGAAGTTCCACGCACCGCCGACCGGCGTGCCGTCACCGTTGAGCAACAGGCGACTTTTGCGGCGCATCTCGCGATAGAAGAACTCCATGCGCAACTGCTTTTTGCCAGCAGCCCACGCGCGGAATTCGTCGCGACCGCACAGGAAACGGTTGTCGGCATGCCAGTGGATCGGCAAGCCACACTCCTTGAGCGACTGCTCCAGACGCCAGTCGCCGCACTCGGTGACGTGCAACTCGTTCGCCTGCAACAGCGCTTGCCAACGCCTTAACTCGCCGGGCACCGAGCCACTGTTCTGCGGGTCGTCGAGGGCGACGTAATGCACACGCATGCCCTTGTTTCTCAGCGCCTGAGCGAAGTGCCGCATGGCGCTGAAGATCAGGGCGATCTTTTGCGGATGATGGGCAACGTGGCTGGCTTCCTCCATGACCTCGACCAGCAGCACACTGTCGTGCGCGCAATCCAGATCTGCCAATGAAGCCAGATCAAAAGACAACTGGTCACCCAGGACCAGGCACAGCCGATTGGTTTTGTTCATTTGCACGGATTCAGCGTAATAAGCGGCAGCAGGCTACCGGTGGACAATTGAGCGTTAAGTCCAGATAGTTGTACAGATTGTAGTTTGTGTATAGGTTTTTTGTGTGCGCTTGATCGAAAGCCAGCGCATGGGCCAATCGCGCTCCTGATGTTTCAGAAGCGCTTCGCGGTTGCTGGAATGATGTTTAACGGTTAGCCGCGATAAACCGGGTAATCGACATAGCCGTTGGCGTCACCGCCATACACCGTAGCCGGATTCAACGCATTCAGCGGCCAGTCATTGGCGATACGTGCGGGCAGGTCGGGGTTGGCCATGAACGGGCGGCCGAACGCGACAAAGTCGGCCAATCCGCAATCGAGCAATTGCGCGCCGGATTCGGCGGTGTAGCGTCCGGCATAAATAATCGCACCGCTGAAGGTATCGCGCACGGCCTGACGAAACGTGTGCGGCATCGCCGGCGCGTTGTCCCAATCGGCTTCGGCGATGGACAGATAAGCAATGCCGACATCCTCAAGCACTTTGATCGCTTCGATGTAAGTGGTGTGCGGATCTTCCTCGACCATGCCCAGGTAAGTCCGTGCTTCATCGGTGGTGGTGAACAGTGGCGCAAAGCGCACGCCGACTTTTTCCTTGCCGATGCATTCGGCGACGCCCGCCACCACTTCACGCAGAAAACGCAGGCGATTGTGCAACGAGCCGCCGTATTGATCGTCGCGCAGGTTGCTGTGGGCAGAGATGAACTGGTTGACCAGATAACCATTGGCGCAGTGCAGTTCGATACCGTCGAAGCCCGCTTCCATGGCATTGCGTGCAGCCTGGATGTAGAGCTGGACCAGTTCTTCGACTTCAACGGTGCCCAGCGCGCGAGGAGCGGACGGGGCAACCAGTTCACCTGCGCCGGGTTCGGTTTCGATGAACACGCTGACCCGATCGGTGGCTACGGCGGAGGCGGATACGGGCGCTGCGCCGTCGGGTTGCAAGGCGGTATGCGAGACCCGACCGACGTGCCACAGCTGGGCGAAAATCACGCCGTCGACGGCATGCACGGCGTCAGTGACTTTGCGCCAGCCAGCGATTTGTTCAGCGGTATGAATGCCCGGCGTCCAGGCGTAACCCTGGCCGCGAGGTTCGATCTGTGTGCCTTCGGTGACCAACAGGCCGGCGCCGGCACGTTGCTGGTAATACTCGGCCATCAGTTCGTTGGCGATGTTGCCCGGTTGTGTACTGCGCTGACGGGTGAGGGGCGGCAGGACGATGCGGTTTTTCAGGGTGTGATGACCGAGTGTGGCGGGTTTGAAGAAACTACTGTGATTCATGGGTTACCTTGTCTTTTGGCTTATTAGACCAGTCGACTAATAGTCGAATGTAAAAAAAACGCCGGCACCCCGTGCGCGGCGTTGGTATGAGTTGCGATGCAGTTTCAGCCCAACATTTTCAGCAGCTGTTCGGCGACAGCGGCGGAACTCGCCGGGTTCTGGCCAGTGACCAGTTGCCCGTCAACCACCACATGCACCTGCCAGTCAGCGACTTTCGAGTAATGCCCGCCGAGACGCTGGAACTCGTCCTCGATCAGGAACGGCACCACGTCGGTCAGGCCGACGGCAGCTTCTTCGGCGTTGGTGAAACCGGTGACCTGGCGATGCTGGATCAGCGGTTTGCCGTCAGCCGCGAGGACGTGACGGAGCACGCCGGGCGCATGGCAGACAAAACCGTGGGGCTTGTTACTGCGGTCGAATGCTTCGATCAAGGCGATCGAGTGCTGGTCTTCGGCCAGATCCCACAGCGGGCCGTGCCCACCTGGATAAAACACCGCATCGAAATCATCAGCGCTGACGTTGGCCAGAAGTCCGGTGTTGGCCAGTGCCTGTTGCGCGGTCGGGTCGTTGCGAAAGCGCTCGGTCTCGGCGGTCTGGGCATCGGGCTCATCGCTTTTCGGGTCCAGCGGCGGCTGACCGCCAGCCGGGGACACCAGTGTGATCTCGGCACCAGCGTCCTTGAAGGCGTAGTAGGGAGCGGCGAATTCTTCCAGCCAGAAGCCGGTTTTCTTGCCGGTGTTGCCGAGTTGATCGTGAGAAGTCAGAACCATCAAGATTTTCATAGCGCACCCTGGATTGTTCGAGTGGCGTCGCGGCACAAGGAATTTGCCCGGCGACGACACCCGGTGGAAAGGTTGTCGGGGCGCAGCATAGTTTCCAATTAGACCGGTCGTCTAGTGATTTTTTTCGACGCAGGTTTTTCCTCGCCGGCTGTGGCAAACTCCTCATCCTCTGAAATATACGACTGGTCTATTGTCTGGTACTTTGCGCCCCATGAAACCGACTTACGACGACACCCGCCAACACTTGCTCGACACCGGCCACCGGATGATGGCCGAGAAGGGCTTCACCAGTGTCGGCCTCAGCGAAATCCTGCAAACCGCCGGCGTGCCCAAGGGCTCGTTCTATCACTACTTCAAGTCCAAAGAGCTGTATGGCCAAGCCTTGCTCGCGGATTACTTTGTCGGCTATCTCGCCGACATGGAGCGGCGCCTGACCCTGCCTGAGCTGAATGCTTATGAGCGGCTGATGGATTATTGGCAGGGCTGGCTGAACCGCTGCACCCTCGAAGGGCACGGTGATGAGTGTCTGGTAGTGAAGCTCAGTGCCGAGGTCGCCGACCTGTCCGAATCGATGCGCCTCACCTTGCGTGACGGCGCCGAGCAAGTGGTGTCGCGTATCGCTGTCTGCATCGAAGAAGGCCAGGCGCAACAGAGCTTGCCCGAGGGCGATGCCCGGCAACTGGCGGAGACGCTGTATCAATTGTGGCTGGGCGCCAGTTTGCTGAACAAATTGCAGCGTACCGGGCAATCGCTCGACACCTCGATGGCAATGACCAAGCGACTGCTGAGCGTTTAAGCCGTCGCTGACAAGTGGGTGTCACTGGCCTGCCGCCCACTCATCCCGATACTCCAGCAGAAAATCGACAAACGCCCGCACCCGTTGCGGCACATAGCGACCGTGCGGATACAGCAAGGTGTACGGCCGCGAGCGCCCGCCATAAGGCTGTAGCACCTCGACCAGACTGCCATCGGCCAACTCTTTTTCGACGATGAATTTGTACGTCTGAAAAACTCCCGCAGCGTGTTTCGCCAACGTCACGCCACCCAAGACATCGTCGGAACAGGAATAGCCGCCGTCCGAAATCACCTCGCGATCGCGGCCATTTTCCTCAAATAACCATGAGATCCGTCGCCCGCTGCTGGGCAGTTCGAACTGGATGCATTCATGGTCGAGCAGATCTTCCAGTGTCTGCGGTGTTCCGGCCTTTTTCAGGTATTCGGGGGAGGCGACCACCACCAGTTTCGCGTCTTCGAGCAGGCGCGCAATCAGCGTCGAATCCGGTTGGGCGCGAACGCGGATTGCCAGGTCGTAGCCATCTTCGACGAAGTCGATATTGCGATTGCCCAAGTGGATATCGACGCTGACCTCAGGGTACAGCGCACGAAATTTTGGCAGCAGCGGCAAAATCCGATGGTGCCCGTAAGTGGTCGGCAGGCTGATGCGCAAGCGTCCCGACGGTGTGGTCTGCGCGCCCATCACTTGTTGTTGGGCTTCAACCAATTGCGTCAGGGCCTGACTGCACTGTTGGAAAAATATTCTGCCCGCGTCGGTCAAGCGGATGCTGCGCGTGGTGCGCGCAAACAGTCGCGAGCCCAGGCGTTTTTCCAGGCGCAGAATCGAGCGGCTGACGGCGGCGGGTGTCACCCCGGCGAGCTGAGCGGCGGCGGTAAAACTGCCCGCTTCGGCGGCGAGGCAAAACAGTTCGATACTGCCCAATTGCAAGTCTTCAAAGTGACGCTTCATTTTGGCTGACACCGAGGATCATTCATCCTGATGTTTACCACAGGAAACGACACCGCCGGTACACACCGGCGGTGCAGTGGCGCAAAGATCAGTGACCGGCGCTCTGGCCACCGTCGACGTGCAGGATCTCGCCGGTGACGAATTTCGCGCTGTCGAGGTAGAGAATCGCTTGCACGATGTCATCGATCTCGCCCATGTGACCCAGCGGGTGCAGGTTGCCAAGCGCTGCGTGGGTGTCCTCGCCGTGCATCGGGGTTTTGATGATACCGGGGGAGACCGCGTTGACCCGAATCCCGCGTTTTGCGTACTCGATGGCCAGCGATTTGGTCGCTGCGTTGATGCCGCCCTTGGTCAGCGAAGCCAGCACCGATGGCACGCCATCAATCGCATGGTCGACCAGACTGGTGGTAACGCTGACCACGTGTCCGCTGCCGTGCTTCTGCATTTCAGCAATCGCCAATTGCGAGATGTGAAAGAAGCCACTCATATTGGTCGCCACGACCAGGGCATAGTCTTCCTGGCTGTAAGCAGTGAACGGTTTGGCGAGAAAAATCCCCGCATTGTTCACCAGCGTATCGACTCGGCCAAAACGTTCGACGGCTTGACGAATCACCCGCTCGGCGGTTTGCGGGTCGGCGATGTCGCCGGGCACGCTCAGGATATCCGGATCATCCGACGGTTTGATGGAACGGGACGTCGCTACCACTTGATGACCAAGTGCGCGAAAGCCTTCGACCAGGCCAGCGCCGATGCCTTGCGAGGCGCCAGTGATCACTACAACTTTTTTCGATGTGTTCATGATGATTTCCTCAGGGATCCGAAATTACTGGCTGGACAACTGTTTGCGGTAGTCGGTGGTGGTCATGCCCGCATAACCCCAGTTATCCGTATCGACTTCCTCGATGACGATGTGCGTGAGCTTCGGATCCTTGTTGAGCACGCGTTGCATGGTCTCGGTGATTTCCTTGATCACCTGGGCTTTCTGCTCTCGGGTCACGCCGTCGCGGGTGATGCGTACGCTGATGAAAGGCATTGGGGGTTCTCTCCGCTCGCTAACCCGTCGGAATGAAAGGTTGCTGTTGGAGTGGACTTTAAGAAGTTGCGGGAGATTGATAAATGAGGGCTGAGGTACTTCATTTGTGATCTGGTGTAACTAATCGCTAGTGCGAAGAAACGTACTCCGAAGGTGTCGACGGCGCTGGCAGCGCATAAGTCGCCTTCATCCACTCGATCTCCGCTTGCGGTGTGCGGCCAAAAAAGCGTTTGAATTCGCGGCTGAATTGCGAGGCGCTGGCATAGCCGACGTTGAACGCTGCGGTCGATGCGCTCATGGCCTGGCGCAGCATCAGCAATCGCGCCTGATGCAGGCGAGTCGACTTCAGGTATTGCATGGGAGAGGTGTCGGTGACGCTGCGAAAGTGCAAGTGGAAACTCGGTACGCTCATGCGCGCTTCTTCGGCCAGTTGCTCGACGTCGAGGCGCTGCTGGTAGCTGTTGTGGATCTTGCGGATCGCACGGCTGACTTTGCCGAAATGCCCCTGGCGATTCAGTGCGGCACGCAGCGAGCCGCCTTGCGCGCCCGTGAGAATCCGGTAATAGATCTCGCGTATCAGCGCCGGCCCGAGGATCTGCGCTTCGCCAGCGATGCTCATGGCCTGGAGAAAACGCAACGTCGTCGCGCGCAACGGCTCGTCCATCGGCGAAGCGTACATGCCTTTCGGTTGCGCATCGCTGGCGCCGTGCACCTCATCCACTTGCAGCATCAACTCGCTGGCCAGCTGCAAGTCGAGGTGCATGTAGATTGCGAGCATCGGCTCGGCCTCGGTGGCGTCGGTCTCCATGGTGAAGGGGATCGGCACCGACACCACCAGATAATGCTGGGCGTCATAGACGTAGGTGTCTGCGCCGAGATAACCGCGCTTGCGGCCCTGACAGAGAATGACGATGCCGGGGTCATACAGCACCGGCGTGCGGCTCAGCGGCCGATTCGAGCGCAGGAAGCGCACACCGTCGAGCGCACTGAGGTTGTAGCCCTCAACCGGGGCAAGTGTGTCCATGAGCTGGATCATGCGCGCGGTGGTTGCATCGGCCTGGGTCATTGCATCCTCTCTCAATGATCGGTGGAGCGGGTCAACGCTTGCCACTGATCAACCTCGGCGAGTGCGCGTTGCAGCCTGTCACGGACCAACTGCAAAGCATCGCTGCCGAGCAGAAGATGGGCTGGAGGCGTCGGGCTGGCGATGATCTGCAGCATCGCCCGCGCAGCCTTTTGCGGATCACCGAGCTGCTTGCCGCTCTTTTCTTCGCGCGCTTTGCGGAGCGGATCGAAACTGGCGTCGTAATCGGCAATGCTGCGCGCGGTGCGCTGCATCGAGCGACCGGCCCAGTCGGTACGAAACGACCCCGGCGCCACCGCGGTGACGAAGACATCAAACGGGCGCAGCTCTTTGCTGAGGGTATCGGAGATCCCTTCAAGGGCAAATTTGCTCCCACAGTAATAGGCGATCCCGGGCATGGTGATCGTGCCGCCCATGGACGTGATGTTGAGAATATGGCCCGCACGCCGCTGGCGAAAAAACGGCAGGAAGGCCTTGATGACGGCGACTGCGCCGAAGACGTTGACGTCGAATTGCCGGCGCATCTCTTCCAGCGGAGATTCTTCGAAAATGCCTTCGTGGCCGTAGCCAGCATTGTTAACCAGCACATCGACCGGGCCGTGAGTGGCTTCAACCTCCGCGACGACGCTGTCGATCCGCCCGAAGTCAGTGACGTCGAGCATCACCCCGTAAGCGTTTTCCGCGGACAGTGACTGCAAGGCTTGCAGATCGGCCTGATTGCGTACAGTGCCGATGACTCGGTGGCCGGCGGCAAGCGCTTCCTTGGCCAGCGCGTGGCCGAAGCCGCTGCTGACACCGGTGATGAACAGGGTTTTCGACATGACGAACTCCAGGGCTTGGGTGTTCAACCATGGTAGCTAGCGACAACGAGTCTACCTATGCCGGTTCGTCTTCGAGCATTGCCTGTTCCTATGAGCGCACGCATCGCATTCCAAATGAAAACGTATACGGAAGCTACCCGGGATGGAAAAAACACGCAGACGATTCTCAATGAAGGGTGAATGATGGCAGTATGCCCTTTGCCGAAATCGCTAAATATCGGTTTTAAAAGGAATGGTAAATGGTAAAGGAATACGCTGAGTACGAAGTGCAACGTGCGCTACACCGTGTGTGCTCTGCAGAAAGTTTCAAGCAAGCCCTGGAGCGTTTTCAGGATGAAATCGAACTGCTCGGTGAGTGGCGCATCCTGTATGCGGCAGAGGAATCGGGTGGGCCGTTTGGTCTGGAGCGGCAGCTATTCTCGGAAAAAGGTTTTGTTTCCACCATGCTTCGTGGGAAATCTGTCTGGGTTTTGGACAAAACCTTTGCCTTGTCTGAGACGCGGGTGGGCTACACGCTGGGAGGCTCGCTTTTTCTGGATTCCAATGCAGCCAGTTACATCCGAAAAATGTCCTACGCGCAGCATATATCTCCCGAGCTCGAGGTTGTGCGTGCAGATCTGCAGCGAACGTTTTCTTTCGACGATCTCGGAAGATTGAACTGTTACATTTATCTATGTGAAGCACAGAAAAACTGGTCGCCTGAAACGCGTCAGTTCTGCAAGGAAACATTAGCCGCTACGTACGCATTGTCACTTGATGCCACTCCCCTGAGTGCAGGCTGGGGAGAGCGGTATCGCAGCCTCTATCGAGAGCAGTCAGAAGCATTTGCCGAGGATCGGATCAAAGAGTTTTCGCGTAGTTTGGAGAGTGGTTTAGGTGTCGCGCTGGCTCAGCAAGCTGCGGCGGTTGAATGCATGATCCTGCGGGCCAAGATTCTGGAAAGCAGCTCAACCGCATCACCCGAAGCGAAGATGGGGGCGCTGCTCAGCTTCATGCACGACGAGTTACATATCTTCATGTTGCGAGAACTGATTGTTTGCGCAGACATTCTCTTCCATACCCAGAGAACGACGCTTTCGAAGAAGCTCAACTCGGTTCTGGACAAAAAAGACCCTCTGCGAATTATCAATAACTGCGCTTGGGATTTATACATACTCCGAATCATCGAATCGTTTTCCAATCCTCAGCGTTGGCAAGGAGTGGATTTCTGCCTGGATCGATTGATCACTTTCGATGAAGATCTGACGGATATCATCTGTTTGACTGAGCTGCGTGCAGTTGCGATTCATCTCGGTTCACATCGGGCTTATCCCTTCTTTAATAGTGAGTTGACGGGCTGGCTGGCGGGCTTGATCGGGGACAAACGAATGGCGAATTTTTCCGGGAATTTGCAGGAAGACGCCTTTAACCAGCGCGCTGATCAAAGAAGCTTGGAGAATGTGCAGAGAATTTTGGTAGAAGACCGACGCCACCTCATGGAGCTGGCCAGAAAGTCGAGATGATTTATCAATAGAGGCAATGTGAGCATTCTCCCTGCTCAATTTTTTAGTGTTCTTGCAGTGTGCTTGAATTTCTCGTTCTCATTAAAACATTGGCTGTTGGAAAAAATATGTACCAAGAATTTCACTGGTTCAAGGCCGATTTCCAAGTCCAGACTCCTGAAGACGGCAGGCACCGGAACGATGCAGATTTGCGTCTCGGTAATCTTCGCCGGCCGAGGATCAATGGTGAGCTGAACGCAGGTGAGTTAATCAGCAAAGCCAGAACCTTCCTGCGACGATGCTATGAGCTTGAGCTGCAGATTATCGGGATTACTGACCATAATTTTTCCGCTATAGAAGATCCGCAGGACTGGTTTTTGACCCAGCTGGTCCAGCAGAACAAATCCGTCGATTTTGATCATGGCGTCTGAAGCGTTCATTGAGCTAGTGGCAGAATATCTAATTCATGGTGGGAATAAAGAGGAAGTTATGAAGTCAGTAAGGGCTAGTTTTTTTTCGATGATGACGTCCGTTCCTTCTGCTGGTTACTGATGGGCATGGTTGGGTTAAGTGTTATGAGGCATAAATCTACAAATAAAAGTGGCTTGGTGTTTTGACTAAAACTTAAGGATGGACTATGTCAGAGTATATTGACTTGGATGAAGATTTTGATTTCGACTCAGACGAATCAATGAAAGAGCTTGATGCTCTTGAAGCGGAGCTCGAAGAATTAATTCGACTTGATGAAATACAAAGCGAAGCATACGAAAAGGCATTTGCATGGTTCGATGTGCTGTTTGATTTTCCGGCAAAAATTGAGATTTACAAATCAAATGTTGCGTCGCTGGAAAAACTTTTGTCATCGCTTGATGATGAACCTGAGGATAGATTTTCTCGAGGCACACTACTGGTGGGGATGTTGTCAGCATATGAAGGTTTGGTTCATGATCTGCTGCTATTGTGCTGCCAGTCGCAGGTGCTCGTCAGCAAGGCAATCAAGAATTTGGAGAGGTTGGGTGGCCGTGATAGAAGTTATCTGGGTTTAAAGAAGAATCCAGTAGGTGAGGATCTTGTTGCCAAGCTTAAGGCTAAAACGCTTCACGATCCAGCCCAAGTTGTACGAATGTGTAATGTGTTATTTGAGTTACCTCTTCCCGGGCCTCATGATAAGGAAGTTAAGTTCTATGAGGCCTTGCTAAGTGCCAGGAATTGCTACGCTCATGTAGGCGGATATCAGGCCGGTAAGGAGTACAAAGTTTCGATTAAGACACTTCGTTTCTCCTTTGGCTATTTTCACAGGCTGGTTGATACGTATGCCTTATACGTAAGCGAGTGTGCGCATGCAGCATCAAAGGAAGCTGATGAAACGTAATGATGAAACGTGTTGTTAATTAATGTAAAGAACGATAACTTAAGACGTGATTTTTCGGGTTCTTGGCCAAAAATAGTCATCCTGGTTTTGCTGATCGTTTGTGCTGACTGTTGAGTGGTTTTACAGTCCACGAACACATAAATCTGGCGATAGATCGCGTCTTGAGTACCGCCATCGCAAACGACTTGCACAAAATCAAATCAACAGTTCGTTAATCCACCGTACTTGCCGGGCAAGGCTCTCCACCTTTTCCTGCGGCAAGGCCCGTTCGGCACGAGTGATCTGGCTCAGGGTCTTCTGCTTGTGGCGAAGTTTGTGCTGCCACTTGATCAGGAACTCGGGGCTGCGGGCCTGCATCTGCAAGGGGCCGAAGTACAGTTCCTGGTCGGTGTAAGTCACCGGCCCGGCGCGTTCGGCAACGATGATTTCGTAGTCGAAACGGCTTTCGCGCAGCACTTCCTCGCTGAGAATACGGTAGCCATTTTCCATCAACCACAGGCGCAGCGGTTGTTCGCCACCATTGGGTTGCAGGATCAGGCGTTCGCCGCCGCTGAGGTGGGCCTTGCCGTGTTCGAGGATGTCGCGGATGGTTTCGCCGCCCATACCGCAAATGCTGATTGCGCTAATCCGGTCTTCAGGCTTGATCGCCGCCAGCCCGTTGGCCTGGCGCACGCTGATGTGCGCGTCGAGGTGGTTCTCGCGAACGGTGCGTTGGGCTGCATGAAACGGCGTCAGCGCCACTTCGCCAGCCACCGCCGCGGTGATTGCGCCACGGCGCATCAGTGCCACCGGCAGGTAGCCATGATCCGAGCCGATATCGGCCAGGCGCGCGCCATCGGGTATGTGAGTGGCGACGCGCTCCAGGCGCATGGACAACGTGTTCTGGTTCAACGACAACCCCTGTTCGCCACAACCGTGCGGCATGTTTGGCTGGAAAAGGGGTGCGACTCTGGCGAGCAACGTCCGGCCTGTCAAATCCCGGCGACGGAATTGCCCAGGCCCATGGGCAACCGATGGCTGCCAATGGGCCTGCGCGTCAGCCGGCCAACGTCGCGTTATCGATCACGAAGCGATACTTCACATCGCCCTTGAGCATCCGCTCGTAAGACGCGTTGATCTGATCGGCGCGGATCAGTTCGATGTCGGAAACAATGCCGTGCTCGGCACAGAAATCGAGCATTTCCTGAGTCTCGGGAATGCCGCCGATCATCGAGCCGGCAATCGTGCGGCGCTTCATGATCAGGTTGAAGACGTTCGGCGACGGGTGTGGTGAGGCGGGCGCACCGACCAGCGTCAACGCACCATCGCGCTTGAGCAACACCAGGAATGCATCGAGATCGTGCGGCGCCGCCACGGTGTTGAGGATGAGGTCGAAGCTCTTGGTGTGCGCCGCCATTTCTTCGGCATTGCGCGACACCACCACCTCATCGGCGCCAAGCGCTTTTGCCGCTTCACGCTTGGACTCGGAAGTGGTGAAGGCGACGACATGCGCGCCCATCGCGTGGGCGAGTTTGATGCCCATGTGGCCCAAACCACCGATGCCGACCACGCCGACTTTCTTGCCGGGGCCGGCGTGCCATTGGCGCAGCGGCGAATAGGTGGTGATGCCCGCGCACAGCAGCGGCGCGACGGCGGCCAGTTGCGCTTCGGGATGACGGATGCGCAAGACGTAACGTTCGTGCACGACGATATTTTGCGCGTAGCCGCCAAGCGTCCAGCCCGGTGCATCCGGGGTCGGAAAATTGTAGGTGCCGATCATGCCGTCGCAGTAGTTTTCCAGACCGGTTTCGCAGTCGTCGCAATGTTTGCAGCTGTCGACGATACAGCCGACACCGACCAGATCGCCGACCTTGTAATCGGCGACATGCGCGCCGACGGCCGCAACACGACCAACGATCTCGTGCCCCGGTACACAAGGAAACTGCGTGCCTGCCCACTCGGCACGCACCTGGTGCAGGTCCGAATGGCAGATGCCGCAGAAAGCGATATCGATCTGCACGTCATGCGCCGCCGGCGCGCGGCGCTCGATCTGCATCGGCTCCAGGGGTTTGTCGCCAGCGTGGGCACCATAGGCTTTTACAAGCATGGGAACATCCTCAATCGGTGTGTCGGATGGCCATTCTTGCGGTTATTCAGGATCGGGGAGTAGTGCAATCCTGTGCAATGCTTGCCTGATCCTGTGAGAAAACGCCGTCAAAAGCGATCCAGCGCATACGGTTTGTGGTCAGGGAGATCATCGGGCTGACTGTGCGGCGAAGCCATCTGCACAATCATCTCCGCCGTCACCGCCGCCTGCGTCAGCCCCAGATGCTGATGCCCGAACGCGAGCAGCACCTTGCCGTCGCACACCTGATCGATCACCGGCAACGAATCCGGCAACGATGGCCGAAAACCCATCCACGGTGTGGCGTTGTCAGCGCTCAAATCCTTACGGAACAAACCCTGACTCAATCGATGCAGTTGCCACGCGCGCTCCATGCTTGGCGGCTTCTGCAGTCCGGCGAACTCGACGGTGCCCGCCAACCGCAATCCCTCAGACATCGGCGTCATGATGAACTTGCGCTCCAGCGAGGTGACTGGGAAGGGCAAGCGGTTGTGTTCGTGAGGCAGCATCAGGTGATAACCGCGCTCGGTGTCTAGCGGCACTTTTTTGCCGGTGAGTGCGGCGGTAAGTTTCGCCGAATGCGCACCGCAGGCGATCAGTACGCGGCGCGCTTTGAAACCTCCGCTGCCGGTGATCAACGACACGCCGTGTTCCTGCACAAAACCGCCCTGAACCTGCTGTTTGACGAAACTGACGCCGCTGGCCTTGGCCGCTTCGACCAGTTCGGTCACCACGCGATACGGATCGATGAAATGCCCGGTGCGCGGGAAGAACAGGCCGCCCTGAATCCGCTCGCTGAGTTGCGGCGCGGTTTCATGCACCGCAGCGGCCTGCCAGAAATTTACGGGCACTTGTTGTTGATGCAGGCGCGTCTGGAGTGCTGCGATGGCCTGACGCGATTCGGGTTTTTCAAACACCAGCAACGAGCCGTCGACTTTCAACAGATCGGGCCGCGAGATGTCAGCGAGCAGGCGCTGCCAGGCCGCCAGACTGCTTTCATTGAGTGCGCGCAAGCCGGCGACGGTTTTGCCAAAGGGTTCTGAACGCAAATTCAGCAACAGCCGGGTGAACCAGGGCAGGGCGCGCGGCAGGTATTTCCAATCCAGTCGCAACGGCCCCATCGGGTCCATCAGCATCGCCGGCAAGCGCTTGAGAATCGACACGTCGGCAATCGGAAAAACCTGCTCGGTCGCCAGGTGCCCGGCGTTGCCGAACGAGGCGCCGTGGCCCGGATCCTGTTGATCGATCACCACCACGCGCAGTCCCTGGCGTGCGAGGCGCAAGGCGCAGGAAACGCCGATGATTCCGGCACCGACTACGGCGATGTCATGAGCGTTATTCGGCATGTGCAAGTGCTTCCCTGTGCCCATCGAGCAGGCGGCTCAAGTGCAGCGGATTGGCCTGTTGCAGCGCGCTGGGCAGCAGGCTGTCGGGGAAGTCCTGATAGCAGACCGGGCGCAGGAAACGCAGGATTGCCGCCGTACCGACCGACGTTGTGCGCGCGTCTGACGTCGCCGGGAAAGGCCCACCGTGAACCATCGCATCGCAGACTTCCACGCCCGTAGGCCAACCGTTGACCAACAGCCGTCCGGCCTTGCGCTCCAGTATCGGCAACAGTACGCGGGCCTGCTCAAGGTCGGCGTCATCAAGGTGCAGGGTGGCGGTCAACTGGCCTTCCAGTTGCTCGGTGACCTGACGGATTTCATCATCGCTGGCGCATTGCACAATCAACGCCGCCGCACCAAAAGCCTCGGCTTGCAGGTTGTGATCGGCGAGGAAATCGGCGGCGTCAGTGACGAACAAATGCGCCTGACCCTGGTTCGGGCCGCTGCCGATCTGCCCCTGCGCGGCAATATGCGCAGCGCTGTTTTCGGCCAGCGTATTCACTGCCGACTCGTAGGCCTTGAAGATCCCCGGTGTGAGCATAGTCTGCGCCGCTTGACGTTTTATCTGCTCAGCGGCGGCCTCAATGAAACTGTCCAGCGCAGGCCCCTTGCGTGCAATCACCAAGCCCGGATTGGTACAGAACTGCCCTGCACCCAACGTCAGCGAGCCAACAAATCCTTCGGCCAGTGCCCGCGCACGGTTGTGCAACGCCGCCGGGAACAGCAGCACCGGATTGATCGAACTCATTTCCGCGTACAGCGGAATCGGTTCGGGACGTGCCTGCGCCGCTTGCAGCAACGCCAGACCACCACTGCGCGAACCGGTGAAGCCCACGGCTTTGATGCGCGGGTCGCTGACCAGCGCAATACCGACTTCACGCCCGGAACCGTACAGCAACGAAAACACGCCCTCCGGCAAACCGCAGGCCTTGATCGCCCGGGCGATTGCGCCACCGACCAACTCGCTGGTGCCGGGATGCGCGCTGTGTGCCTTGACCACAACCGGGCAACCGGCGGCCAATGCCGAAGCGGTATCGCCACCGGCCACCGAGAACGCCAGGGGGAAATTGCTCGCGCCAAATACGGCCACCGGTCCCAGGGGGATCTGCCGTTGGCGCAAGTCCGAACGCGGCAGCGGCTGGCGTTGCGGTTGCGCGGTGTCGACGCGCACGTCCAGCCACTCACCGGCAAGCACGGTGCGCGCGAACAGGCGCAGTTGCTGGCACGTGCGGCCACGTTCACCCTGCAAACGCGGGCGCGGCAGGCCGGTTTCGGCGTGTGCACGCTCGATCAATTCATCGCCGAGGGCTTCGATTTCCTCGGCAATGCTTTGCAGAAATTCGGCACGGGCACTGAGGGTTGTTTCGCGGTAAGCGTCGAGCGCCGCCGAAGCCAGCGCGCAAGCCTGTTCCACATGCTCGGCCGATCCACCGGCATACGCCGGCTCCAACACAGCGTCGGTGGCCGGGTTGATCCCTCGAATGGCTTCGCGATTGCCCGCGACAGTGTGCTGCCCGATCAACATATGGCCCGTCAGAGTCATGGTCTGTTCCTGATAAAAGAAGTGATGCCCGCCGTGAGGCAAAAACCTCGCGGCAGGCGAATGCATGGTTCAGGCGAAGTTCTGCTCGGCTGACCAGTTCTCGTACCAGTGACGGAACAGCGAGTACTGCTTCTCGGCATAACGCCGTTGCGAATCGCTCAGCGCATCGGTTTCGTTGAAGTGCAGGGTGTATTCCTTGTCGCCGTTGAGCACCATCAGATGCTTGTAATACAGCACCAGATCGCAGCCTTCATCGAACGACGACAGCACGGCCAGTGCCGACTCCAGCTCACGCGCCTGACGTCGTGCCTTCGCATCACCCTGGGCCGCTTTCTTGCTCAGTGCTACCAGTTGCAGCACTTCGCGGGGCAGGGCGTTGCCGATCCCGGTGATCGCGCCGGTGGCGTTGCAGTTGACGAAACCGTGCACCACTTGCGTATCGACGCCGACCATCAAGGTCACGCTATCGTCCTTGGAGGTGATGTTTTCAGCGGCGTAACGCAGGTCGGCGCCACCGCCGAATTCCTTGAAACCAATCAGGTTCGGGTATTCACGACGCAGTTCGAAAAACAGCTCGGCGCGGGTGGCGAAGCCGTAGTAAGGGCTGTTGTAGATCACCGCCGGCAAGTTCGGCGCCGCTTGCAGGATCGCCGCGAAGTGGGCTTTCTGCGCAGCCGCCGAAGCACCCCGGGACAGTACGCGGGGAATCACCATCAGACCCTGCGCGCCGACTTCTGCCGCGTGCGCTGCATGGGCGACCGCTTCGCGAGTGTTGACTGCGCCGGTCCCGACAATCGTTGGGATCCCCGCTGCGACCAAGCGCGCCACGCCTTCCTGACGCTCGGCTTCGGTCAGCAGCGGCCAGTCACCCATGGAGCCGCAATAAACCACGGCACTCATGCCGATATCGATCAGCTCGCGACCCTTGGCCACCAGCGCATCGAAGTCCGGTTTGCGCTGGGCGGTGCACGGGGTCATCAGGGCCGGCATGCAACCGGTGAAGATGTTGTCGCTCATTGGTTTAACTCCTTGGCACATCATTCAAATTGAGGTGAAAAGTCCGCGCGGCAGCTCAGATGCCCCACGCGAACGGATCTGCTTCGTCGATCAGCAAGGTGCTGTCGGCGGTCATGTAGGCGCGGCCGGTGATGAACGGCCGGATGCGCTCGCCTTGCCATTCGTAGCGACCTTCGAACTGGCTGCCGGTGATGCTTGCCTGCACCCAGCGTGCGCCGGGTTGCAGCTTGTCGTCGGCGGCGAGGCAGGCGAGTTTGGCGCTGGTGCCGGTGCCGCACGGGGAGCGGTCGTAGGCTTTGCCGGGGCACATGACGAAGTTGCGGCTGTCGGCGTTGGCGTCATCGGCGAACAGTTCGATGTGGTCGATAACGGCGCCGTCTTCGCCGTAAATGCCTTGGTCTTCGAGGGCTTTGAGCATCGCCCAGGTGTAGGCGGTGAGGTGTTCGACGTTGTCCATGGAAAGCGTCTGGCCGTGCTCGGAGACGAGGAAAAACCAGTTGCCGCCGTAGGCGATATCGCCGAATACCCGGCCGAATCCCGGAACATCCACCGGCACCTGTTTGCGGTGCCGATAAGCCGGGACGTTGCCCAGCGTGACGCTTCCGTCGTCATGCAACGTGGCGCTGACCGCGCCGACCGGGGTGTCGATCTTGTGGAAGCCCGGGGCGATTTTCCCCAGGTACTGCAGCGAGTTGATCAGGCCGATGGTGCCGTGGCCGCACATGCCGAGATAACCGGCGTTGTTGAAGAAGATCACTCCGCACGTGGCATCCGCCGAGACCGGCTCGCAATACAGCGCACCGACCAGCACGTCGTTGCCGCGCGGTTCCAGCAGGCAGGCACGGCGCCAGGCGTCATGCTGATTGCGCAGGGCATCGCGCTTTTCCACCATGCTGTTGCCGGGCAGATCGGGGAAACCATTCATTACCAGGCGCGTGGGCTCACCGCCGGTGTGGGAATCAATGACGTGTACGCGTTTCATGAGTGTGTCCCGTTGGGTGATTTCAGTAGGCGCCGGCAGGGCGCGCAGACACGGTCGAGGCGCGGGCGGCGACTTCGCTTTCTTCATCGTCCTCCTCCAGACGTAGCAGGTGCGCCGGCACTCCAGTCGCGGCGCCCCAGTAATAGATGCCGGTTGCGCAAGCAGCGACGACGATTGTGTCGAACGGATGAGCGAGGATGCCCAGGCCACCGAAAGTGCCGAGTTTCGACAGCACGATGGTCACCGCGTAGAAGGCGATCAGCCACGCCGAGGAGCGCACCTGGCTGAGCAGATTGAGGTGAGCAGTCGGCACGAAACGACCGCAGAGCAGGTACACAACGAACATCAGGATTTGCAGGCCGAGCAGCCACGACACCGTGCTCCAGCCCGACCAGTAAACGATCAGCGCGGCGATGATGAACGACACCGGCCCGAGCACGCCCATGCACTTGACCCGGAACGGGCGCGGCATGTTCGGTGCATTGCGGCGCAACGCGGCCACGGAAACCGGCGCTACGGCGTAGCTCAATACCAGTGCGGCGGAAACCACATTGATCAACGCTTCCCACGACGGGAACGGCAGGGTCCAGAACACCGACAGGGCGAAGGTCAGCCACAGCGCCGGACGCGGGATGCCGGACTTCTCATCGATGTGGGTGAAGACTTTGAAGAAGGTTCCGGTCTGCGCCCAGCCGTAGATCACGCGCGGGGTGGCGTTCATGTAGATGTTGCCGCAACCGCTCGGCGAGATCACTGCGTCGGCGACGACCAGATACGCCAGCCAGCCGACGCCCAGCGCCAGCGCGATGTCGCGATACGGCAGGGCAAATTCCTTGCTGATGCCAGCCCAGCCGTTGGCGAGCATTTCCGTCGGAATGCTGCCGAGGAACGCCATTTGCAGCAGCACGTAGATCAGGGTCGAGAGCAGCACCGAAAGGATCAGCGCGATGGGAATGGTGCGCTGCGGATTTTTCACTTCGCTGGCCACCGAGATGATCGGCGTCAGGCCCAGATACGCGAAAATGACGCCACCTGCCGACACTGCCATCTCTACACCGGACAAGCCGAACGGCGCGAAACCTTGCACCTGGAAGTTAGCCGGTTTGAAGAAGGTGAACAGCACGCCAATCACCAGCAGCGGCACGATGAACTTGAACACGCTGATCAGGTTGTTGGCCTTGGCGAAGGTCTTCACGCTGCGATAATTGAGCAGGAAAAACACACAAAGCAGGGCGAACTGGAGCATCCAGCCGAGCATGGTCGGGTCGCCGCTGCCAGCCTTGGTCAGGCCGGGAAACCACGCTGCTGCGTATTGGCGCGAGGCAACCACTTCGATCGCCACCAGACTGGAAAAGGCGATCAGCGTGATGAAACCCATCAGGTAACCCAGCAGCGGCCCGTGCGAGTAGACCGGGTAACGCACCACGCCGCCGGCACGTGGCAATGCCGCGCCCAGTTCGCAGTAAACAATGCCCAGCAACAACACGGCAAAACCGCCCAGCAGCCAAGAGAAAATCCCCGCCGGCCCGGCAATCGCGGACACATGACTGGCCGCGAACAACCAGCCGGAACCGAAAATCGCTCCCAGCCCGATAAATGTGAGGTCGATCAGTGAAAGCTGTTTTTTGAACTTGCCTTGGCCTGACATGGCATCGCCTTCTTGTGAGTTATTGGATAGGCAGTTGTGTCACTGGGACGGCCAGACTTTGAACCGATCGCCAGGTCGGCGATTGATGTTTTGCTTCGGGATCGATGACGAAATCAGCACAATTGCGTAGAACAAACGTGCCGCTCGACAGGCCTTTGACGATGCTGCAATCTGCACGCGACGGCCGCAGCGCGGACACTTGGCCGATTGATCAGCAGGGGAGACTTTCGATGCAAAGCGCGTTTTCGATCCTGGCCCAGGGTCATGACGGTCATCGTCCTCAGACGCTTGCAGAGCTGTTGGCCGGCGCAGCGCTGCTGTTGCCGATGCTCGACGTGATCCCCAATGCGGCGATTTTCATCAAGGACATGCAGGCACGTTATGTGTTGGCCAACCGCACGCTGGTGCAGCGTTGCGGCCTGAAGGACTTGCGCCCGTTGCTCGGCAAAACCAGCGCGCAGGTGTTCCCGGCGCAACTGGGGCCTGGTTACACCGAGCAGGATCGCAAGGTGCTGGAGGAAGGGTTTGTGCTGGAGGATCAGCTTGAACTGCACCTGTATGGCAGCCGTGAGCCCGGCTGGTGCCTGACTCATAAACAGCCGCTGTACAACCGCGATGGCGAGATCATCGGCCTCGCAGGCATTTCGGTCGATCTGCAATCGGCCAGTGAAACCCACCCGGCGTTCCAGCGACTGGCTGCTGTCGACGAGCACATTCGCGCGCATTTCAATCGGCGCGTGACCCTCGGCGAGCTGACTAAAATCGCCGGTATTTCAGTCGCGCAACTGGAGCGCTACTGCAAGCGCGTGTTTCACCTGACGCCACGGCAGATGATCCAGAAAGTGCGCCTGGAGCACGCCCATCGCCTGCTGCACACCGACCTGCCGATCACCGACGTTGCATTGCAGTGCGGCTACACCGATCACAGTGCCTTCACTCGCCAGTTCAAGGCCTCGACCGGCTTCACCCCCCGCCAATATCGCCAAGCCACCTCACCCCTGTAGGAGCTGCCGCAGGCTGCGATCTTTTGATCTGTCTTTTTAAAAACAACATCAAAAGATCGCAGCCTGCGGCAGCTCCTACAGGGGATATTCAGGCGAGGATGGTGAGCCATGCCGACAGCAGCAGCAACAGCGCCAGGACTGCGTTCATGCGCTTGAACGCTTGCGGTGTTCCGATCAATCGTCTGCTGCCCACGCCAAGCAGCGCCCAGAGCGTCATGCACGGCAAAGACACCAACAGGAACGCCAGTGACAACACCAACAACTGCAGCGTCTTGTCGCCGCCGCCGAGAAATACGCTGACCACCGCCACGGCCATCATCCACACCTTGGGGTTGACCAGTTGCAGCATGGCCGCACCGACAACGCTGATGCCTTTTTCTTGCGTATCCGCCGGGTTCAGCGATGGCGGTGCACTGCGAAAGATCTGCCATGCCAGCCAACTCAACCAGAGCACACCGCCCCAGGCCATGGCTTGCTGCACACGTGGAAAGCGCAGCAATGTTTCGCCGGCGCCGAGACCCACCACCAGAACGATCAATGCAGCTGCCGCGCACGCACCCAAAATAATCGGTAGCGTGGCGAGCAAACCTTGGCGCGAGCTGTGGCTCAACACGAGGATGTTGGTCGGCCCCGGCGTGATCGAAGCAACGAAAGCAAACAGCAGGAAGGGCAACAATGACGCCATGATTCGGATTCCCTGAGAGTCAAAACAGGAAGCCATGATCGTCAGTTGGCGGGCGTCAGTCTGGAAGGTTTGAGCAGCGCTTGCGGTAGTCCGCCGGTGTCAGTTGGTAAGCGCGGCGAAACCAGCGGCCCAAGTGACTTTGATCGGCAAAACCGAGCACGCTGGCAACCTGCGCCGGTGTTTCACCGCGTGCCAGCAACTGCCGTGCCTTGGCCAAACGAAGCTGGATCAGGTAAGCGTGCGGCGCGAGACCGAAAGCTGCCTTGAAGGCACGGCTCAGACGAAAACGATCCACCCCGCAAACGCGCGCGAGGTCATCGAGACCAATGTCTTCATAGGTATGCGCATGCAGATAATCCCGCGCCACTTGGGCCACCATCGGCAGACGCGGATCGAAATCCTGACGCCTGCGCCAGGCGAGATGGCCAGTGAGCGAGCCCAGCAGGCCATCGATGGCGGTTTGGCGAACGATGCGCAAGTCGCCGTCATGCAGTGCGTGGAAGGCCTGATGAATGGCGGTGGCCAGACGCGAGTCCTGGCTCAAGGTGTCGGCAAAACCGGGCTGGCTGTCGGACGGCGCGTCTTCGAACAGTGCGTGCATTTCGCGCTCCAGCCAATGCGGGTCGAGGTACAGCATCGAATAGGTAAAGCCGTCCTCGGTTGGCGCATGGCCATCGTGAATCTCTCCCGGTTCCAGCAAGATTGCCTGGCCTGGCGTACTGCGATGGCGCACGCGGCGGCAATTGAACTGCTGAACGCCTTGCTCAGTCACTCCGACGAGAAAGCTGTCATGCCAATGCGGGTCGTAGGCATGCCCTTCAAAGTGAGCGCGAATCGATTCAATCCCGGTATCGACATCCTGGGACAGATCGATCCAGTTGCGTTTATCCACGGAAGGCTCCAGGGCTCGGCTTTGAAAAATGCGGCCTCATAAAATACCGCGCAATGCAGGTGGACGTTTAGAAGATTTGTGCAGAAAGGCCAGGGCAAACGGCTAGACTCAACGGCACACGACCCTTTAGCGACAGGTGCAACACAATGATCGACCGACGCTCGCTCTGGGTCCTGTATACCCTGATCACCCTTAGCCTGACGCTGACCGCAGGCTGCTCGAACCGTAAGCATTATCCACCCTCAGGCGTCGGCGACAGCTGTTATGCCAAAGCGTTGCCGACTGTGGGCGAGGGTGGTCTGGCATGGGGCTCCAGCCTGAACATGGCGCGACAGAAATCGATGAACAACTGCATCCGCTACGCCGGACGCTCCGGAGGCACGCCGAATACCTGTCAAGTGGTGTTGGCCAAGTGCAAATAGCCTGATCCACAAAGTCCCTTCGCCCACCGACGCCCGCGCGGCCCAGTTGCACCTGACTGATCTGGGCCGCGAGATTCTCGCCCCGCTGGAAAAAGCTTCCCGCGAACAGATTGTCGCCATGCTCGAACGCTTGCCCGAGCCACAGCAAAAACAACTGCTTGGCGCCATGACCCAGGCCTGGGCGCGGACGTTGTGATCTTTCCTTAACCCTGCTGCGTGAACAGAAAGCGCGGAATTGCAGGCGAAAAAAAACCGCCTTTGCGGGGCGGTTCTTTTTGTAAACCTCGGTTTGCGGCCGGGGTTTGGAGCTTCACTAGCTGCTCCGACGTGCACTTATGGTATGAGCCTTTGTGCGTTCTTGCAATGAAGAATTTGTTTTCAACTGGTTTATTTGTTGTGAGTTAATCGAAAGAAAAGCTGACGGAAATAACATTTTACAATGGCTGGGAATTACTCTGCCTAGAACCTGGGATTTGAGAGGTATGATGGCGCCGCTCTCATGTTTGTGTATCGGTGAGGTTTGGCTGGCACTTAACGATTTCATGCCCTCTGACACGGTTTTGCACCCGTGCCGGAATGATGGGTCGGAGGGGATCCAACCGGCCGCCTCACTAGCTGCTCCGACGTGCAGCCGAAAGCAGGCATGATCCGGTAAGTCTGCTGGAGGTTTGGCCCCCTAGCCTGGAGGCCAAAACGTATGAAGCATTTGCTGCGTACGCTGAGCCTCGTATGGAGATCGTTTAAAGCATTGAGCTTTTACGAATTCCTGCGAGACCACTTTGACGATCTGAAGTAACGAACGTCCCAGTGGGGAAAACCCGTTTCAGTCTTATGCTGAAACGGGTTTTTTTGTTGTGTAAAACTGTCAAAAGTAGGAATTGTCTTTTTCGCAGTCTTTGCCAGCGCCGAACAGCGCAGCCAACGCCCCCGCGCCTGACCCCTCCTTGTAGGAGCTGCCGCAGGCTGCGATCTTTTGATGTTGTTTTTAAAACGACAAGATCAAAAGATCGCAGCCTGCGGCAGCTCCTACAGGGATCGGCTTAAGCTAATGCGAAAAAGATATTGGATTGGTATTTTTAAGATCGTTTAGTTTTGTCTGCAACGACGAATCAACGCATCAAACCGATAGACCCCCGATTGCCATGACGGCACACGCTGAATCGATCACAGGTTCTTCAGGTTTGATTCACACGGGAGTGAATCATGCCGCATGCCCTCGATATCACCACGTTGCCGACGCTCGACCTTTCGTTGTTCGACGGCACCGCGCAACAGCGCTACGAATTTCTTGAAAGCCTGCGCCACGCCGCTCGCGATGTCGGTTTTTTCTATCTGACCGGGCATGGCATCGACAGCACGCTACTCAAACAAGTGCAGGATCACGCCCGGCAATTTTTTGCCTTGCCCGACAGCGAGAAAAACGCCGTCGGCATGATCAACTCGCCACACTTTCGCGGCTACAACCGCGCCGCTTCGGAAATCACCCGTGGCCAACCCGATCAACGCGAACAGTTTGATCTGGGCGCCGAACGTGAAGCCTTGCCGTTAGACGCGGACAGCCCGTTTTGGGCGCGGTTGCAAGGCCCCAATCAATGGCCGGCGGCATTGCCGGAACTCAAACCCTTGCTGCTCGACTGGCAACAGGCGATGACGCGCATGTCCTTGCACCTGCTGCGCGCCTTCGCTCAGGCACTGTCGTTACGGGCCGATGCGTTTGATCAGTTGTACGGCGACAAACCCAACGAACACATCAAGCTGATGCGTTATCCCGGCCAGTCCGCCGCGGCAAGCCATCAGGGCGTTGGCGCGCACAAGGACTCCGGCTTCCTCAGCTTTCTGCTGCAAGACCAGCAGGCCGGTCTGCAAGTCGAGGTCGAAGAGGGGCGCTGGATCGATGCGCTGCCTCGGGAAAACACTTTGGTGGTGAATATTGGCGAACTGCTTGAACTCGCCAGCAACGGCTACTTGCGCGCCACGGTGCATCGGGTGGTTTCACCGCCCGAAGGCAGTGAGCGCCTGTCCATCGCCTTCTTCCTCGGCGCACAACTCGACGCCACAGTGCCGCTGTATCCGCTGCCGACGGCGCTGTTGCGCGAGGCGCGCGGGCCAGCGAGTGATCCGCTCAATCCATTGTTTCGCGATGTCGGCTGGAACTACCTCAAGGGGCGTTTGCGCTCGCATCCGGATGTCGCGCAACGCTTCTATGCCGACGCGCTGCTGCCACCTGTGCCGGCGCGTAAAACCGCCTGATTGATCACTCGCTGAAGGACTCTCGACATGTTGAAACAAGCAGGTTTGACCCTGGCCGTCCTCGGCGCACTGGTGACGTCGCTCGGTGCGCAGGCGCTGGAACCGTTGCGCGTGGCTGCCGACCCGGTGCCCCACGCGCAGATCCTCGCGTACATCCAGAAAATCGATCCGCAACTCAACCTGAAGATCATCGAAATCCCCAACGGCGTGAACTCCAACGAGCTGTTGGTGCACGGTGATGTCGACGCCAATTACTTCCAGCATCTGCCGTACCTGAAGTCCCAGGAACAGGCCCTCGGTGAGAAACTGGCAGTGGCGGCCACGGTGCATATCGAGCCGCTGGGGATTTACTCACGCCGCTACAAGAGCTTCGCCGAGGTACCGGCAAAGGGCACGGTCGCCGTGCCCAACAACGTCACCAACCTGAGTCGCGCCCTGTATCTGCTGCAGGACAATGGCCTGATCAAACTCAAACCCGGCTTCAACGATCCGGCCGCCGATCAGGCAACGCCCAAGGACATCGCCGAAAACCCGAAACAGCTGAAGATCCTCGAAATCGAATCGCCGCAGATTCCACGCTCGCTGGACGACGTCGATCTGGCGGTGATCAACGGCAACTACGCGCTCGATGCCGGGCTGGTACCGGCCAAGGATGCGCTGGGGCTGGAGAAGGCCGAGCACAATCCTTACGCGAATATTCTGGTGACCACGCCAAAGCTGGAAAACGACCCACGCATCGCGCAACTGGCCAAGGACCTGACCTCACCGCAAGTGGCGAAGTACATCACCGATAACTTCGCCGGTTCGGTGATTCCGGTGGCGGGCGGCAAGCCATGATCAACGTCGAGCAGTTGAGCAAGACCTATCCATCGGCGTCGCAACCGGCGCTCGATCAAGTCTCGCTGAGTATTCCCGACGGCGCCGTCTACGGGATTCTCGGGCGCAGCGGGGCGGGTAAATCGACGCTGCTGCGTTGCCTTAATCTGCTCGAACGCCCGGACAGCGGGCGGATTGTGCTGGATGGCGTTGACCTGATGACGCTCTCCGCCAGCGACCTGCGCACGCAACGCCAACGCATCGGCATGATCTTCCAGGGCTTCAACCTGCTGCATTCGCGCAATGTCTTCGACAACATCGCCGTGCCGCTGGAAATCGCCAGTGTCGGCAAACCGTGGCGCCATGTGCGGGTGCGCGAGCTGCTGGAACTGGTCGGCTTGAGCGACAAGGCACAGGCTTTCCCTTCGCAATTGTCCGGCGGCCAGAAACAGCGCGTGGGGATTGCCCGGGCGTTGGCCGCGGAGCCGGCGTACTTGCTGTCGGACGAAGCGACCAGCGCCCTCGACCCGGAAACCACCGCGTCGATTCTGGAACTGTTGCGCGATATCAATCGGCAACTCGGCCTGACCATTGTGCTGATCACCCATGAACTCGACGTGGTCAAATCGATCTGCGATCACGCCGCGCTCATGGCCAACGGCCGGTTGGTCGAAGCCGGTCCGGTACCGCGGCTGATGGCCGACCCACAATCGAGCCTGGGCAGTTCGCTGCGCCCGACCTGCGGATTACCGCTGGGGCATGCGGCGCCGGGGCTGAGTTTCCTCAAACAGTACGGCGTACGGGCGGCGCAATCATGAACCGCTCGATCGACTGGCATGAAATCCTCCAACTGGTGCTCAACGCCACCGGTGAAACCCTGTACATGGTGTTGCTCGCCGGGCTGTTCACGCTGTTGATCGGCTTGCCGCTGGGCGTCTTGCTGTTTATCAGTCGGCGCAGCGGGCTTTACCCGATGCCACGTCTGAATGCGGCGCTGAGTGCCTTGGTCAATCTCGGCCGCTCATTGCCGTTCGTGGTGATGTTGATTGCGCTGATCCCGCTGACCCGCTTGGTGGTCGGTAAAACCTTGGGCAGTACCGCCGCCGTGGTGCCGATCACCATCGGTGCGTTTCCGTTTTTCGCCCGCATCGTTGAAAACGCCTTGGACGAAGTCGACAAGGGCCGTATCGAAGCGATCCTCGCCATGGGCGGCGACATCGGCCATGTGATCTTTAAGGTGCTGTTGCCCGAAGCACTGCCGGCGTTGCTTGCCGGGATCACATTGACGCTGGTGATGCTGATCGGATTCTCCTCGATGGCCGGGGTGATCGGTGGCGGTGGGCTCGGTGATCTGGCAATCCGTTACGGCTATCAGCGCTTCAACAATGAAGTCATGGTTGCCACCGTCGTGGTGTTGGTCATCCTCGTTCAAGGCGTGCAGAGCCTGGGCGATCGGTTGGTGCGTTCGCTGGCTCATCGCCGCTAAGGAAATTTATGAGTGCGCCTGTCGCTGTGGCCTGCGAGCCGCTGATTCGTGTGCGTGAGCTGAGCAAGTCGTTTGCTTCGAACCGGGCGCTGGACGGCGTCAGCCTGGATATTTATCCCGCCGAAGTGGTGGCGTTGCTCGGGGCCAACGGCGCGGGCAAGTCGACTCTGGTGAAGATTCTCGCGGGCAGCCAGACCGCCGATGCTGGCGAGATCAGCGTCGACGGTCAGCCTCGACATTTCAGCTCGCCGTTGTCTGCGCGCAGGGTCGGCATCGTCGCCGTGCATCAGCAGATCAACGAAGGCATCGCACCGGGTTTGAGTGTGGCGGAGAACCTCCTGCTCGATGAATTGTGCAAGCCTGGCGCGGATTTCTGGCTCAACCGCAAACGCCTGCTGGCACGCGCCGCGAGCATTGCGGCCGGCCTCGGTCTGACCTTGCCGCTGGAGCAGCCGATCGAACACCTCGGTCAGGCCGAACGGCAATTGGTCGTCCTGGCTCGAGCCTTTGCTTTGCAGCCGCGACTGCTGATTCTCGATGAACCGACGGCGGCGTTGTCCGATGCCGAAGCGCAGCGCTTGTTCGCCCTGATCGACACCTTGCGCGATCGTGGCGTGGCGATTGTTTACATTTCTCATCGCCTGTCCGACCTGCAACGTGTGGCGGATCGCGCCATCGTCCTGCGTGATGGACGACTGGCCGGCGAGTTCACCGCGCGGCAGTTGCCCGAGGCGGTCACCGCGATGCTCGGCCAAGCGCTGCAAGCGCATACCTACACGCCGCGCGTGGCGGGGCAGCAAGTGGTGCAGTTGCACGGACTGAAAGTCCTGCCGCGCACGCAACGCTTCGATCTGACGCTGCATGAAAACGAGGTCGTGGTGCTGACCGGGATGTTGGGCGCCGGTAAAACCGAGATCGCCGAAGTCCTGTTCGGTCTGCGTCAAGCGGCGTCGGGCTGGCTGCGAGTGGATGGCGTTGAAGGGTTCGCCGGGTCGCCACGCGAGGCGATTCAGCGCGGTGTGTTCTTTGCCGCCGAGGACCGTGCCAGCCAGTCGCTGGTGCCTGACTTCTCCCTGCGTCGCACGCTGACCTTGCCGTTTCTTGAGCGTTTTACCCATGGTGGCTTCATCCGCAATCGCGCTGAAGCCGCAGCAGTCGAGGCGCAAGTGGCGGCGCTCGGCATCAAGACCGCCGGCATCGATGTGCCGATGACCGCGCTGTCTGGCGGCAATCAACAAAAAGTCGTGCTCGGCCGGTGGTTGCTCGGCGAGGGGCGGGTATTGATCCTTGATGAGCCGTTCCAGGGCGTCGACGTGCGTGCGCGTCGCGAGATCGGCCAACTGCTGCGCGACAGCGCCCACGGTCGCGCGACATTGGTGATTTGCGCCGATGTCGATGAAGCCCTCGAGATTGCCGATCGAATTCTACTGGTACGTGATCACGCGGTGGTCGCCGAATACCCGCGCGCGGGCCTCAATCGCGCCGAGCTGGTCAGCGCCCTGGCCGGCAGCGATGTCTTTGAAAAACCCCCTCAAGCCACGCCAAGGAGCAGAGCGAGTGCCTGATTCGAGTTCACTGTTATCGACCCGCGCGGCACCTGCCGAACCTCTGCTGCAAGCGCTGATCCGCTATGGCCTGCTGTGGTTGCTGGCGCTGATCGTGGTGTTTTTCAGTTTCGCCGAGCCTGCCTTCCTGCGCGTCGGCAATCTGTTCAGCATCCTGCAATCGGTGTCGATCGTGGCGCTGCTGGCGCTGGGTGTGACGCTGACCATGGCGGTCGGCGGCCTCGACCTGTCGATTGGCGCGGTGGCGGCGATGAGTCTGATGATCGCCAGTTACGTGATGGTCGTACTCGGCTGGGGCGCCGTGCCGGCGGTGCTGATCAGCCTAGCGGGCGGCGCGCTGGTCGGGCTGCTCAACGGCTGGCTGATCGTCAAACTGCGGGTGCCGGACATTCTCGCGACGCTCGGCAGCATGTTTCTGGTGATCGGTGTGCAGTTGATTCCCACGGGCGGGCGCTCGATTGCGGTGGGCATGACTTTGCCCAACGGCGAAGAAACCGAAGGGACGTTCAGCGCCGCGTTCCTCGCTCTGGGTCGCGGCCGGCTGTGGGACGTGGTGCCGATTCCGGTGCTGATCACCGCTGTGGTGGCTGTTGCGGTGTGGCTGTTTCTCGAACGTACGCGCATTGGCCGGTTGTTCTATGCGATTGGCGGCAACGAGCAGGCGGCGCGGCTGGCCGGTGCGCCGGTGCAGCGGTTCAAGTTGCTGGCGTACGTGCTCTCGGCAGTGCTGGCGTCACTCGGTGGGCTGTTGCTCGCGGCGCGCCTGGGCCGTGGCGATGTCAGTTCCGGTAACGGCCTGGTGCTGGATGCACTGGGCGCGGCGCTGATCGGTTTTGCTGTGCTCGGCGCCAAGAAACCCAACGCGTTTGGCACCCTCGTCGGCGCGCTGCTGGTGGCGTCGTTGCTCAATGGCCTGACCATGCTCAACGCGCCGTATTACGCACAGGATTTCGTCAAGGGACTGGTGCTGGTGCTGGCCCTGATGTTCACCTTCGGCCTCGCGCATCGAGCGCGCTGAGCCGCCTCCATTCAAGGAAGTTGTATGCACGGTTCAATCAAACAGTTTGCCCGCCATTGCCTCGCGGCGGCGGTGCTTTCGACGTTGGCGCTGGGCGCGCAAGCCAAGGCATTGCCTGGCGCACCGGCGCCGTTCGATAAAGGTCAGGTGCAGATTGCGCTGGTGGGTTATCTGTTTTCCGGGGACTTTCCCGAGGCGTATCTGCGCGGCGTGGAAAAACAGACTGAAGCGTTGGGTGCAAACTTGCGCGTGTTCGATGCGCGGCAGCAGGCGGCGAGTCAGGGCGAGATGATCGATCAGGCGGCCGATCTCGGTGTCGACGGGATCATCGTGCAATTGGGTCTGGCGGAAACCCTCAAAGGGCCGATTGACCGGGCCATCGCCAAAGGCATCAAGGTCGTCGCCTTCGATGTCGATCTGAACACGCCGCAAGTGACGCAAGTCGAGCAGGATCACCATGCCTTGGCGCGTCTGGCACTGGATCAAGCGGTGAAGGACAACGGCACGCGTTTCGATGCCGGTTATGTGTACATCAGCGGTTTCACGCCGATGGAGCGCCGTGACGAGATCTGGAGTCAGGTCAAGCAGGCCAATCCGGGAATCATCGAGAAGGCACGGTTCGGCACGCTGAATCCGCCGATTGCCAATTCGGTGGCGGATCAGGCCAGTGCGGTGCTGCGGGCGAATCCGGGGATCAGCGTGATTTTTGCGCCGTTCGACGAGTTTGCCAAAGGCGCGAAGATTGCCGTGGACGAAGCCGGGCTGGCGAGCAAGGTGAAGATTTACAGCGCCGATATTTCCACGGCCGACATCCAGATCATGAAAGAGCCGGACAGCGCCTGGGCCGCGACGGCGGCGGTCAATCCGCAAGTGGCCGGGGCGATCAGTGTGCGCAGTCTGGCGATGTTGATTGCCGGGGAAAACCCTGGCCATCAGGTGCTGGTGCCGCCGACGTTGATCACTCGCCAGCAACTGCTGGACCTGGACGTGAAAAATGTCCGCGACCTCGCGCAGAAACTCCCGGCCTTCGGCGACACCGCCAACGTCGCGCGGGCGCCATGGATTCCCGTGGCTAACTAAAACGCTCAAGTCCGATGAGCACCCTGTGGCAGCTGGCTTGCCAGCGATAGCGGTGTTTCAGCCGATAGAGATATTGACTCGACAGGCCTCATCGCTGGCAAGCCAGCTCCCACAAGGGCGGGTTGAGTCATAGAATTTACGGCTGATTTGCATTGGCGAAATCTGGAGAACACATGCACAACAAGGCTGCGCGCCTGCGTAAAAGCCGTTTGCCGAGTGCCGATCCGCTGTTCGGCGCACGACTGCCGCCGGGGCAAGTGCTGACGGAGCGCTTTCCGATTCTGCACGAAGGCGCAGTGCCGCAATACGATCTTGCTGATTGGTCGCTACGCCTGTTTGGCACGCTCGAACAGTCGATCAAGTTGCGTTATGCCGACCTGCTGGCAATGCCGCAACGGCAGTTGCAATGCGACATTCATTGCGTCACGCGCTGGTCGAAGTTCGACACCCAATGGAGTGGGGTGCATCTGCAGGATCTGTTGCAAGTACTGAACATCCAGCCCAAGTCAGCCTTCGTCATGGCCCACGCTGACCACGATTACCAGACCAATCTGCGACTCGACGATCTGTTGCACCCGGACAGCCTGTTGGCCACCCATTACCACGGCCAACCGCTGACCGCGCAACACGGCTGGCCGTTGCGTCTGGTGGTCGCCGGCCGGTATTTCTGGAAGAGCGCAAAATGGTTGCGCGGTCTTGAATTTGTCGAGCATGAACAACCGGGTTTCTGGGAGCAGAACGGCTTTCACCTGCACGCAGATCCGTTTGCCGAACAGCGTTTCAGCGGTGATGAACTGGACATTGCCGAAGATGCCTGGCGGGACAAAGAGTTCGACTAAGCGCTCGCCTCGTAATGCGATCAACTGTGGGAGCTGGCTTGCCAGCGATGCGGTTCAGCCAGTCACCAGATTCGTTGATTGACACTCCGCTATCGCTGGCAAGCCAGCTCCCACAGAAGGAAGTTTTATAGTTGGATTAGTTTGTTTTTAATGAGCTTTAGTGTTGCCTCAGCAACACTTGTGTTGGACTAAGAACATTCCTTTAGAACGATCTAACCTAAGTGTTATTGGTTCTTTTGCGCTAAGCCGTCGCTCGTCTAGCATCAGGCTTCAAGGGACAATGACTTACTCTGGGGATTCTGCGCGTTACCAATATTCTTCGTTTCAACTGCCTTTAAAAATCAAAATTACAGCAGACATTGCCGCGCATTGATTGCCGACTTCTTATTGTCGGTGACGGCCGGGTATTAACTGCGATTCAAGGAGCTGTTACATGCATTACCGTTCCCGTTCATTACTGGCCGCTGCTGTTGTAACTGCCATCTGGCAACTTCCCGTCAAAGCCGAAGAAACAGCCGCCAGTGCAGAAGACGAATCGCGCCTCGGCACGGTGTTGGTGACCGGCACGCGCGGCACTTCGCGCACGGTGCTCGACTCGCCGGTGCCGGTCGATGTACTCACCGCCGAGGACCTGAAAACCGCCGGCGCTGCTGATGGCGAACTGGGCGCCGCATTGCAGACGCTGTTGCCGTCCTTCAGCCTGCCGCGTCAATCCAACTCCGGCGGTGCCGACCATGTGCGAGCGGCGCAATTGCGCGGCATGAGTCCGGATCAGGTGCTGGTGCTGGTCAACGGCAAGCGTCGCCACACCTCGGCGGTGGTCAATGATTCGTCGAAAATCGGCCGTGGCACGGCGCCAGTGGATTTCAACTCGATCCCGATCAGCGCCATCAAACGCATCGAAGTGCTGCGGGACGGCGCCGGCGCGCAATACGGCTCCGACGCGATTGCCGGGGTGATCAACATCATCCTCGACGACGCGCCCGAGGGCGGCGAGGTCTCGACCAGTTATGGCGCCTATCACACCCATCAGGACGCGATTGGCAAGACCACCACCGACGGCCAGAACAGCGTGACCACCGCGAAGATCGGCACGCGGCTTGGCGAGGAGGGCGGCTTCATTCGTGGCGGCACCGAATACAAGGATCGCAACCCGACCAACCGCGCCGGTTTCGACGGTTTTGCCGACACCCCCGGCCAGCGCAATTACGTGATGGGCGACGGCCTCGCCCGCGACGTCAACCTGTGGTTCAACAGTGAATTACCATTGGCGGGCGGCAAGGCCTACAGCTTCGGTACTTACAACCAGCGCCATACCACTGGCGCCGAGTTCTATCGCTATCCGTACGAGCAGCCGCAGTTCTACCCCAACGGCTACTTGCCGCAATCGCTCGGTGACAACAAGGATGTCTCCGCCACGGCCGGTTTCAAAGGCATGATCGGCGATGACTGGGACTTCGACAGCAGCGTCACCCACGGCCGCAACCGCTTCGAGGGTTCGACCCGACGCACCCTCAACGTCAGCCTCGGTGAAGACTCGCCGACCCGGTTCGATACCGGCGACTACGAACTGCGCCAGACCACCAGCAACCTCGATTTCAGCCGTGAATTGCGCCTCGGCGAGCGCTCGTTCGTGCTGGCCGTCGGCGGTGAATATCGCTACGAAAATTACCTGACCTATGCCGGCGACGAAGCTTCCTACATTGGTTCCGGAGCCGACGGCGCCAATGGCTTGCGGCCGAGCGAAGAGTCGGACCTGGACCGCAATGTGTTCGGCACTTACGCCGAATTGTCCGGCGACCTCACCGACCGCTTCTTCGTCGACGGCGCCACGCGTTGGGAGCATTACGACGATGCCGGCAGCAAGCTCACCGGCAAACTCAGCGGCCGCTACAAACTGACCGATCAGTGGGCGTTGCGCGGTGCGGTGTCGAACAACTTCCGTGCTCCCTCGCTGGCGCAAAGCGGCTTCCAGAACACCACCAGCAACTTCGGTGATGGCGGCACGCTGACCAATATTCGCGTGCTCTCGGTCAACGACCCGATCGCCCGCGCGCTGGGTGCGGAGAAACTCGATCCGGAAACCTCGAAGAACTTCAGCCTCGGCCTGACTTTCCAGTTGAACGAACGCTTCGACGCGTCGCTGGACGTGTTCCGCATCGACGTCAAAGACCGCATCACCCTGTCGCAACGTATCGGCAGCGATGCCCTGGAAAACTACATCAACGACAACTTCGGCGTCGCCGGCGTGCACGACGTCAACTTCTTCACCAACGCCGCCGACACCAGCACCCACGGCGCCGAACTGGTGCTCAACTACCATCAGCCGCTCTATGACGGGCAATTGGGCCTGACCACCGCGTACACCTACAACCACACCAAGGTCACCAGCACCAAAGGCACGCCGTCGCAACTGACTGCACTGGGCATCGGCAATGATGCGCTGGTCGGTGTCGAGGAAACCAACACCCTGACCGACGCTGCGCCGAAGGATCGTTTCATCTTTTCCGCCAACTGGGCCAGCGAACATTGGGGCTTGCTCGGGCGTTTGACGCGTCAGGGCGAGACCACCCGCGTGTTCGATTTCGGCGACTCGCAACCTGAGCAAACCTATGGCGCGGTGTGGCAACTGGATGCTGAGGTGAGCTACAAATTCACCCCGAAATTCAATATTGCCGTGGGTGGCAACAACCTTACCGACAACTACCCGGAGCGCTCCGGTTCGGCGATCAACTACGGCGGCAACCTGCCGTATGACGTGCTCTCGCCAATCGGCACCAATGGAGCCTATTACTACGCCCGCGCCACTTATGGCTTCTGACGCCGGGCCGGGACGGCATCTGCCGGTGTTTCAGGCGCTATTGATCACGCTGGGCATGGTGATCACCACCGACATCCTGAAAACCGCGCCGACCGTGGCACTTAACGTCGGGCCAGAACATTTCTACCTGGTGTGGGTGCTCGGCGGTGTGGCGTCGATGATCGGCGCGCTGTGTTTTGCCGAGATGGCCACGGCATTTCCGCATCCGGGTGGCGATTATCATTTTCTGCGCATGGCTTACGGCGAACGCATGGGATTCCTGTTCGCCTGGTCGCGGTTTTCGGTGATGCACACCGGATGGATCGCGTTGTCGGCGTTCATGTTTGCCGATTACTTCAACGCGGTGGTGCCGTTGGGGCAGTACGGCTCGGGGTTGTTTGCCGGGGCGATCATTGCCGCCCTGGTGCTGCTCAATCTCACGGGTAAACACATCGGTTTCATCACCCAGACGTTGTTGGTGGGCTTGCTCGCGTTGGGTTTTCTGAGCATTGCCAGCGCCGGTGTCTGGCTGCAGTGGCAGGGCATCGAACCACCGGTAGCGGACGTATCGGTTACGCCGGAGCACAGCGGTATGGCCGGATTTTCGGCGGCGATGATTTTCGTGTTTCTGGCCTTTGGTGGCTGGAGCGACGCGGCAACATTATCTGCAGAAGTGCGCGATGGTCGACGGGGCATCTTCATCGCGCTGATCGGAGCGCTGACGGTGCTGATGAGCATCTATCTGGCGCTCAATTGGGCGTTCGTCGCCGGTCTGGGATTCGCCGGACTGGCGGCGAGCAACGCGCCAGCAGTTGAGCTGCTGAACCGTGCATTCGGCGCGCCCGGGGTCATGCTGATTCTATTGATGGTCGGTATCGCCGCGATCGCCAGCATTAACTCGACGCTGCTTGTCGGCGCCCGGACTACCTACGCAGCCGCCCGCGATGTGCCGCAATTGCGCAGTTTCGGCGACTGGGACGATCGTCACGGGGTGCCGCGCAAAGCCTTGCTCGCGGAAGGCGCGGTGGCGTTGTTGTTGGTGTTGTTCGGCAGTTTCACCCAGAGCGGTTTCAACACCATGGTCGAGTATCTGACCCCGGTGTACTGGCTGTTTCTGAGCTTGAGCAGCGTCGCGTTGATCATTCTGCGGCGGCGCTTTCCCGAGGTGCCGAGGCCGGTGCGGGTGCCGTTGTATCCGCTGTTGCCGCTGCTGTTTTTCGGGTTGTGCCTGTACATGCTGTATTCCAGCGTGACAGTGGTCGGCTATGGCGCGTTTCTGGGGATTGCCGTGTTGCTGGTGGGGGCGCTGATTCTGGCGGGGTTGAGCCGCGTGGCGTCGACGCCTCGGCAAGCTCTTCGACAGACTTCGGACTAGAACGACACCTCGGCCGGTTGCGACAAACGCAGCACCGACAAGTCGCCGGTGATGCGTTTGTACGCCAGGCGAATCGCTTCGATGTCGCTGGAACGCTGCGCGCTGTTCTCATGCAGGATCACGATGACCTTGGTGCTCAAGCGTTCGGGCTCTTTCGCGCCTTTATCACGCCATTGTCCATACGCGTCGAGCACACTGAAGCCATCCGGGAAACGCGGCGTGACTTCCTTGTCGAGAAATTCGCGCCAGCGCGCCGGGCTGACCGCACCTTCCTTGCCATCGATCGCACCCACCGAAAAGTACAATTCGGTACGCAGCCATTGCGCCTGCGCCGGACGCGCGGCGTCACCTTGCAGCGTTGAACTGGCGGGATCATGGGTGTGAACGGAAACCGGAGGAGGGCTGGTACAACCGGCGACTGCGACAAACAGTGCCGCCAGTAAAAGACGTTGAGGCATGGAGCATCCTTATTGAGCGGTGGGTGAACCGCTGAAGTATAAGGTTGCCGCTCGACCACCAATAAAGACCTAAAAAGCAGGCTGGCAGGCGTTTCGGGAATAACCCGAAACGCCTGCGGCACTCATTCGACCGCTTCGATCTTGAACTCACCGTAGCTGCGATTCTGGGTGAGGTCGATCGGCACGAACATCCCGTACGCCTGCAAATAGGCATACATCGCAGTGCTTTCACCGTGGCGGTAGTGCCTGCCTGTACAAGTGATGACTTTGGCGGTGCCCGTCAACGATGGAAAGAACGCACTGGCAGGCTCTTGTGCTTCCACGGCGCAGTCAAACCGTGTGTCCTCAAGTTCAGCGGCTTTCTGGTGGCGGGTGCTGGACCTTTGTTCGGTGTAGCTCAGTAGCGCACCGACTGGCATGTTCGTCCAGTCACCGGTGAATCGCAGGTCGGTGATCGCGTTTTTACGCACGGTGATGCCGTCACTGTCATTCCTGTAATCAATATCGGCGAGGTCGATCAGCCCTCGGAAAGTGATGTTGACCGATTGATAATTTTTACCGTTGTAGCGTTCTGTGAGCTGCTTGCCCGGCTCGTATCCGAGGTAGCGGCTGTCCCTGCCCAAGCGTCCCAGCGCCAGTCGTTCGGGGTTGTTCGAGAGCAGGTACGACATGCCCGCCTCCTGAAGCTGTTTGCGCCGATCAGCCTCGTTGGGGTCTTTGAAGATCACGCGCAAGCGTTGAATGTTGTGTTCCGGGACCGGCAATTTCAACGCTTCAATGGATTTGGTTACGGAGGACGGCAGCACTGGATCAGGCAATACGAATGACGTTTGTTCTCGGCCCGAGAAAGGTTTCAGTGCCGCCAACACCTGTGGTGTAGCACATGCAGTTGTGAGCAATTGACGGTTGTCGGCGTTCAGGTTTTTCTCGGCGATGGCGTCAACGCTGATCGCGCCGGCTATCACGCGGTTTTGCTTATCTACGTAGAAGGTACTCAGCGAGGTCAATTGTTGTTGAGCGCAATCAGCGCTCCAGCGCCTACGCTCCTGCGCATACAGGCCATTTCCCCGGGGCAGAAGCGTTTCGCCTGCGGGTACCCGGGCAGACCAGAAGAATATCTGGCCGTCTTTCTGATTCAGGCTGGCACGATCAATCAGCTGCCATTCCTGTAACTCCGGTGCCGAAATGACCCGCCATTGTGCCACCGGGGTCTGAGCACACACCTGTTTGAATTGAGGACTCTGCAGAAACAGCTTTTTCTGTTCGGCAGGCATTTGCTTGTCTTCGGCTGCTCGACTGTTTCGAACAGCCGCAAACTGAAGCATGCCCTTGTTGGTCAAATGCGCCATTTGCGCATCTGGCAGATGACAGTCGGCGGTGAAGTTCGCCAGATGAAGTATTCGCCGGCCCTCAGTGGCAATCACGTAGTAGCTGACGTGATCGCCATCGCGCACGATGGTATTCGGGTTGGGTTGACCAAGCATTGCCGCGTCAAACTCCATGCGCCCCAGCGCATCGAAATCGGCACTCGTCTGTTTGGGGGACGGGGAGCTCTGGCATCCGTAGAGGGCGAGGGCAAGCAAAGACAAACAACTGAAACGGCGGATCAAGGCATCCATGCAGAGGGCACACTGTCGGATTAAAAGTGATGGCACATTAACATTTCGGCAGTAACGACAAAGACTTTACCCTCTGTCTGGTACAGCGCATGACCTGTAGGAGCTGACGAGTGCAACGAGGCTGCGATCTTTTGATCTTGTTTTTATAAGGCAAGATCAAGAGATCGCAGCGTGCCGCAGCTCCTACGGGGGGTGTCAGGGGCTGCTGGGTGGGGGAGTGGCGAGGGCGATTCCCGCTGCGCCGAGGCGCTTGAGAATCTCGAACAGCAAGTCACTCTTGGTCACCCCGACGATTCTCGGGCTGCCGACATAGCCGGTCACCGTCAGAGTAATGCCGTCCGGCGACAGTTTGCTGAAACGCACGAACGACGCGGGTTTATCGAGGATGGTTTCGTTCTCGCGATAGGTGTTGAGCAGCAGGTCCTTGACCTCTTCGGGGTCGATATCCAGCGGGAACATCAACTCCAGCGACGCCACCCCCTGAGCGCTACCGCCGAGGGTGACGTTGCGCAGGTTCTGCGAGATCAGTTGCGAATTCGGCACGATCACGATCGAGCGGTCGCTGAGCTGGATTTCCGTGGCACGCACGTTGATCCGGCGGATGTCGCCCTCGACGCCGCTGATGCTGATCAGATCGCCGACCTTCACCGGGCGCTCGGTCAGCAGAATCAGGCCGGAAACAAAGTTCTTCACGATCTCCTGCAAACCGAAACCGATGCCCACCGACAGCGCACTGACGATCCACGCCAGGTTGGTCCACTGCACGCCTAGCGACGACAGGGTCATGAGGATCACAAAGGCATAACCGATATTGGAAAACAGCGTGCTGAGCGACGCGCACATGCCCGGGTCCATGTCGGTCTTGGGCAGGAACTCGTTGTCGAGCCAGCGGCGCAGGGCACGGATCAACCAGATGCCGATCATCAGCGCCAACACCGCATTGAGCAGGTGCGCCGGGACGATATTGAACTTGCGCAAGCCGGCGCCACCGAGGATCGCCATGATATTGGTCGCCAACTGCCCGAGCGTGGTGCCGATGCCGCCGACAAACAGCGCGATCACCGCCAGCAGCAACAGCGCTGCGCGGCTGAACCCGGACAACAGAATCGAGATCTGCTCGAGTCGTCGATCGCCAATGCCGAGCAATTGCTTGAGTGCTTTGCCGCTCGCATGTTTGGCTGAAAACGCGTACTCGCAGCCGTCCTTGATCACCTGGATCAGCAAGTAGAAACCCGAGAGCACGATGTAAGCCCAGACCACTTCATAGGTGATGAACCGGCTCAGCGAGATATAGCCGGTGAGCAGGGCAATCGCCGAGACCAACATCGAAATACTGGCGATGGTGTACACCACGCCGGAAAACGTACTGCCCGTCGCCGAGGCATCGTTAGCGGCGACCAGTGCCTTGCGCACTTTGCCCACGCGCAACAGCAACGACACGACAATCACCATGACCACAATCGAGATGACGCCGCGCCCGGCCACGACAATCTGGCTGCTCATGCCGGTGGAATTGCTCACTTGCACCAGCGTCACCAGCACCAGCAGCGTGCCGGACAAAATGCGCGGATACGGCTTCATCGCCAGCGCCACGGGGTCGGCAATCGCTGGCAGCCGCCACGACGGATGCTGGGTCGACAACAACGCGCGGCTCAGCCCGGTGATCAGCACACAGGCATAAACGGCTTTTTCGAACTCCTCGGAAAACGTCTCCAGCACCGGCGTCAACGGCTCGTGGCGAGTGCAGGCATAGAACAGCAATTGCAGCGCAAGGCCCGTTGTAACAATCGTTGCCAGCGCCGAAGCAAACGCCAGCGCACTACGACGCAAACGCCCCTCCGGCACGCGATGAATGCATAGCCATGTCAGCCCGCGCTCGGCCAGCCGGCGTCCGAACGTCCAGATAACCAGCGCCAACAACACCAGGAAAGTGGTATAGAAACGCTGCCCCGGCGCCCAGACCGTGGCCCAGGTTTCGCTGATTTGGGCGATGAAAAAACGCCAACGCTGACGATCGTCCGGCGTCGGACTGACCAGCGGCGACCAGAAATGCGGGCTCAACACACTGTGGGTGCCCAGGGTCAACTCGCTCTCGAGCAATGAGCGGCGGATACCGGCGATCTGCGTAATCAGATCCGCCGCGCTTTGCTTGAGCGCCGCCAGACTCTTCAGCGACGCGTCCATCTTGCTCTTCTGTTCCGCCAACGACGCCCGCTGCGCAACGATATCCGCCTGCTCGGCCGCGACCTCAGTTGCCGGCGCCGCTCCTAATACACTCAACTGCACGGCCAACTGCGCCTGCTGCGGCAGCAACGCCGCCGACAATTTATCGACATCCAGAATGAACGCCTGCACCCGATCCTGCGGGCCTTCGAGCTGGTTGTAATTGTTTGCCGAGGAAATTTGCTGCTTGAGGCCGTCGAGGCGCTGCTGCAAGGCTTGCAGGTCGTTTTGTGAAATCACCGGCAGCGGCGCGACCGCGGCCACCGAAGGCGCAGGCAATTCGGCGGCCCACAGCGCCGGACTGCTGCTGATGAGCAAGACGAATACCACTGAAAACAACGACTTCATGCTGTTGCGCATGGGACGGGCCGACTCTCGATGGACACACAGTCTATGAGGTTAGGTGATCAGGCCGGATGGGGCGGAAAAGTTTCACGGCAAGTACGGCACGAGCAATAGCGGAAAATGCTGCCAAAATGCTCTATATCAGTTGGCTTGGGCTCCACGGTGGTGTCGCGGTTACAGACTGAACCGGTGTGATGGCTGTCATTTGTCTGCGCGGCACTCGTCTAGCCAATGATTGGGAGGAATCATCAGAATGGATTACCTGATTCGCACCGCGACCCCGGCAGATGCCTCGGCGATCAGCCGGGTCATCATCCATACGCTTCGCGAGTCCAACGCGCTGGACTATTCATCCGACATCATTGATCAGGTGGAGCAAAGTTTTTCGCCACGGGCGGTCCTGGACTTGTTGGCCCGGCGTCAGGTCTTCGTGACCACGCTCGACGGTCATGTCGTGGCCACCGCGAGTCTCGATCACGACGTTGTTCGCAGCGTGTTTGTCGATCCACGGCATCAAGGGCTGGCTGTCGGCAGACACCTCATGGAGCAGCTTCAAACAGTCGCCCTGAGCGCAGGTATCGACCTGCTGCGTGTGCCCTCGTCGATTACTGCCGAAGGCTTCTACGCGGCACTTGGCTTCAAGAAAGTCCGGGATGAATACCATCAGGCGGAGCGCACGATCATCATGGCGAAGGCACTGGAGCACTAGGAAAATTCGTCATAGGATTTGGGCAAGTATCCCCAGATTCTCAGGATATCTGCGCGTACTTCAAACTCGAACCCAATGTGTGTGACGACCTTCGAAATGCTCTACGGCTGCACGGATTTTCTTCCGTGTCACCGCCTTCAGGGCAGAAGGTCGATAAGCTGCGGCTCCAGAGTATCAACACCCACGTCTAACAGGGCGAGAGTAACCGGAAGTTTGAAACGCCGACGCCCGGCGCTGCCTGGGTTTATGTAGAGCCGATCGCCGCGCCATTCGATCAAGGGCTTGTGGGAATGGCCGGTGATGATCAGTTTGATGGAGCTGTCGAGGAGGGCGGCGACGTCGGCGATATCGTGGGTCAGCAGGGCTGGCCAGCCATTGAGGTCGAGGGTGAGGTGGTCCGGGAGGTCGGCGGCCCAAGGGAGATTTAGATCGTTGTTGCCCCGCACCGCCTGTACCGGCGCGACTTCGGCCAGTTGCGCGAGGATTTCGGCGGCACCGATGTCGCCGGCGTGGATGATCAGGTCGACGCCCTGAACGGCGGCCAGGGCCTCGGGGCGGAGGAGGCCGTGGGTGTCGGAGATGATGGCTATTTTCATGGGGGAGAGATTAGCAGGGTTGATCTGCATGGCAGCGGTCAGCCAGTGAGCATTGACCTTGATAAGAGATACCGCCGGTATACTGCTCGATCAAACAGACGCGCACGTTGCCGAGGCAATCCGCGACCGGGTTAAACAGCCTGAGATGCCGCTCCCCCCGATGATCTTCCAAGGAACTTGCAATGCCTGCAGGCAAACGTGAACTGGCGCGCATGGAGCGCCGGCTGATCACCACGCTGACGGACGCGTGCGAAACAGCAAAAGCTGAAATCAAAGGCTTCACCTGGCTCACCCACACGGCTGACCTGAGCGCACTGGCTGAAACCCTGAGCGTGATCTGGGTGTTCGAAACCCTCGCGGATAGAAAGCTCGCTCAGGTTGAGGCGAAAGTGCGCATCTTCGAGCTGACGGCTGTAGCGTTGGGTGAGGCCGGAATCGAGCTGAAGCTTACCGATCGCAATGTCCGCTTCGACTCGGAGCAAGAGTGTCAAAACATTCATGGCGGCGATTGGGGGAAGCGACTGAAGGGCATGTCCGCTCGTCAGAACTAATCGAGTGCTAAGTCCTTGTGTAGCAGCAAAAGAATTTGAACCGCTCTTGGACACGCTCGCCTAATGATTAGCCTATGGGTAATCCCGCAGGCGATGTGCCAATACCGGCATGCTCCGAGAGGTGATCAACGTGGCTAAAGACGAGAAGAAAAGCAAAGGTGAAGCTTCCAAAGCCAGCAAAGAGTTGAAAGACAAAAAGGCATCACCGACGAAGAAAGCTGCGGCGGCCTCGGCGCTTTCGAAATCCTCTGACAAGGACAAGAAAGACAAGAAAAAAGACCCTGAACCGAAGAAATCCGCGAAGAAAGCTGACAGCAAGCCCGAAAAGGCCAAGAAATCAGACAAGGCAGAAAAGCCTGCGAAAAAGAAAAAGTAGTCTCTGCTGCCTGCCAGGGCTTTGCGCCCTGGCGACTTCCGACAGTGGTTTGAGCGCGGATGTCATTCAAATCTATATCGCGTTTGCTGAGCCACTTCCAAGCATGGCGAACGCTCTGAAGAACGCCCGCCCAAGCCGTTAGAAATCAATTCGGCATCAGCACCGTATCGATGACATGAATCACACCGTTGGATTGCATGACGTCTGCGATAGTGATTGCAGCCTTGCCACCTTTTGCATCCACCAGCCACAGTTTGCCGTCGTGCAACATGACCGTCAGCGGTTCGCCCTGAACGGTTTTCAGCATCACTTTGCCGCTATGCATTTTCGCGTCATCCATCAACTGCTTGGCGGTGTGGGTGCCGGCGACAACGTGGTAGGTCAGGATCTTCGTCAGGTCTGCTTTGTGTTCCGGTTTGACCAGCGTATCGACAGTCCCGGCGGGCAGTTTGGCAAAGGCTTCATTGGTGGGGGCGAAGACGGTAAAGGGGCCTCTACTGTTGAGCGTATCAACCAGTCCGGCAGCTTTGACTGCGGCAACGAGCGTGGTGTGATCTTTGGAGTTGACTGCGTTTTCGACGATGGTTTTCGTCGGATACATGGCGGCGCCACCAACCATGACGGTGTCGGCGGCGAAACCGAGTCCAGCGCCAAGGCTCAGCACTGTGAGGCAGGTAAGGGCAATGCGTTTGATGAGCGTGTGCATGATGCATCTCCTGAATTCTTCGACCCTTCGAGTGAGGGTGATGAATTTACGGAGCAGGGGCGGGAATGGATGCAGCGTGGGGGAAAAGTTTTTATTTTGATCGCGGTTTTTGGTTGGCGTAGGGCGTTTTTGGATGGCTGCTGGGCCAGAAGCTGACGTTCAAGCCGATCAAGCGTCACTCCACCAAACTTGAGCTATCTTTCCTGCGACTCACCAGCAAAAGGTGATCCCGCAAGTAAGGATGCTTTTATGAATCAATCGCCCCATCGCCTGAACCTGTTCGCACTGACGCTGCTCGGTGCACTGGCAACCACATCCCTGCTGGTGCCACCCAGCTACGCTGGCGAAGCTTCCGTTGCCGGGCCTGTCGCCAACACCAAGGTCACTGAGCCCTACGTGCGGATGATGGCCCGTGAGGCGTATTTCTGGGGTTGGCCGATGGCCAATATTTTTAACCGTCGCCAAGCGTTCAAGGATTTGCCTGAACCGGGCTTGATGGGCGGAATTGTTCCGGTCGCGCCGATCAATCGCCTATCGATGCTCAGCGATTACATTGATCCGGCCGAGCGCCTCGTGGCCTGCCCGAATCAGGACGTGGTCTACGGCGCGGGCAGCATCGCGCTGGATCTGGAACCGGTGGTGTTGCAGGTGCCGGATTTCGGCAGCCGTTTCTGGGTGTACCAAGTGGTGGATTTGCGTTCCGACAGCTTTGCCGAACTCGGCAAGATGTATGACACCAAGCCCGGTTTCTATCTGCTGGTGGGCCCTGACTGGAAGGGCGAAGTCCCGGCCGGGATCACCAAAGTCTTCCGCTCGCGCACCAACACCGGTTTCGTGATTCCCCGGGTGTTCCAGGACGATAGCGCTGTCGACCGCGCGGCCATTCAAGCGTCGCTGTCGGGCGTGGACATGTACCCGCTGTCGCAATTCGACGGCAAGGTCAAACATCGCGACTGGGCGAAACTGCCGAAACTCCCGGCGCAGGCGGCGGGCAGCGGCGAAACCAAATGGGTGATGCCGGAGAAATTCTTCGACGAGTTGCCGGCGCTACTCAAGGACGCTAAACCGTTGCCGGGCGAAGAAGCTCGCTACGCGCAGATGGCCACTCTCGCGGCCATCGCCAAGGCTGATCCGCAACTGAAAGCTGCGATGATCGATGAAGCGAAAAAAGCCGACAGCGAAGTGATCGATCCGCTGTTGCAGTTCCGCAACTATGGCCTGCAACTGCCGGATCACTGGAGCACCATCAGCAACGGTGCGGCATTCGGCACCGACTATTTCAGCCGTACCGCCGTCGCGCGCTCGAATATTTTCGTCAACCAGCAGAAAGAGACCAAGTACTTCTACCAGGATCTGGACAAGGCCGGCACGCGCCTCAACGGGCAAAACGGCTACACCGTGACCTTCGCCAAAGGGCAGTTGCCGCCGGTCAAAGGCTTCTGGTCGCTGACGCTGTACAACGAACAGCACTTCTTCTCACCAAACGACCTCAAGCGCTATTCCATCGGCACCAAAAACAAATCCCTGCAAGCCAACGCTGACGGCTCGCTAACGATTTACGTGCAGAGTGAATCGCCGGGCAAGAACAAGGAAACCAACTGGCTGCCGACGCCCAAAGGTGCTGATTTCTCGCTCTACATTCGCGCTTACTGGCCTGAGCCGGCCTCGCTGAATGGCCAATGGGTGCCGCCCGCTGTGGTCAAAGCCAATTGAACGTGAAATAAGGGGACGGATTTATTTTTTCTGAAAAAGAAAATAAGAGGACGGATTTATTTTTTCTGAAAATAAATCCGTCCCCATTTTTGCGCGTCCCCATTTTTGCGGCAACGCGACGTTTACCGCCGACACGTTCAACTACATCGACCCGCGCACCGGCTTCTTCACTAACGCCTATTCCGCCAGCCCGGGCATGGCCGTGAACATGGAAAACGTCGGCGCCAAGTACCCGGCCACGTTCGTCGATGCCAAGGGTGAATTGCTCTCCGGCAGCAATAGCTACACGCTGAACCTGCCCAAAGGTATTCCCGCTGCACTGTTCTGGTCGGTCACCGCGTACGACTCGATCACCGCGTCCGGCCTGGACAATGGCCAGCCGTTTCCATCGATCAATACCATGGACAAACCTGTCGCCAATGCCGATGGTTCGATCGATGTGCATTTCGGCCCGGACTCACCCGGCGCCGGTAAAAACTGGGTCAAAACCCTGCCGGGCGAAGGCTACTTCGTGATTCTGCGTTTGTACGGCCCGACCATGGCGTTCTTCGACAAAGTTTGGAAACCGGGGGATTTGAACAAGCAATGATTCTGAGACGTTCTTGAGCGGTATGGGTACATCAGCGTACTCATACCTTCAATACCCTTCACCAGCTGCTATTGGCAGATTGCTGCCTGTCGCGGAAGGCAGAAAACGGCCGGAAGCGGTCGTTCATAACCTAGCGCTGGACTTTAAAAATCTCGTATGTATGGCCATTTGCGACCGTCCTGGCAGGGACTACGTTTGTCATCTAGGTTACCGCTCGTCGCCTCATGACAGTGTGTAAAGGCAATTCTCTGGGATGCAGTTATCGATCTATTTGGAATGCCTGGAAATTTTTTTCGATCTGTATGGCGAAGTTACAAGCTATTGATATTCCTGTGATTATTGTTTTTTAGCACTTTAACCGAAACCTTTCCGCCGATTGAAATCCGGAGCTTGTCATCACTTACGTTAAAATTTGTTTCACTTGATTTCTGGAGTTTCCCGAAGTTTTTTCTAGCCGTCAGAAAATTCCTACTACCTTCAAATGGGCTTGTTCTTTGCGCTTTAGGCTTAGCGCATTCCTACTATGAAGGAGCGTAGAAGATGGTCTTGGAAATTCATTCGACAGTGCAACGTCAATCCCGAGGGGAATGGCGTTCCTTGAAATTGGCTGGTGCCGCTTTTTCGTTGGTGGCAGCTATCGGATTGGCTTCGCAAGCTTTCGCGGCTGACGCGGAAAAGCCAAAGCCTGCGTCGGAAGCCACCAAGGCGGCGAACAATGCGTTGCTCAATGAGCTGCCGTTCAACGACAAAACCTCGTTTGAACTGGCGCACAAAGGCTTTATTGCGCCGTTACCATCGACAGTAATAAAAGGCGGCTCGGGCAACGTCATTTGGGACCCTGCCAAGTATGCCTTTATCAAGGAAGGTGAGGCTGCACCGGACACTACCAACCCCAGCCTGTGGCGTCAGTCTCAACTGATCAATATTTCTGGCTTGTTCGAAGTCACCGATGGCATCTATCAGGTGCGCAACTACGATCTTTCGAACATGACTATCGTAGAGGGAAAGGACGGCATCACCATCTTTGACCCATTGATTTCTACCGAAACCGCGAAGGCAGCCCTCGATCTTTACTATCAGCACCGGCCAAAGAAACCAGTGGTGGCGGTGATCTATACCCACAGCCATGTCGATCACTATGGCGGCGTACGCGGGGTGATCAACGAAGACGATGTGAAGGCCGGAAAGGTCAAGGTTTACGCTCCTCTAGGCTTCGTCGAACACGCAGTGGCCGAAAACGTCATGGCCGGCACCGCCATGAGCCGCCGCGCCAGTTACATGTACGGCAACCTGCTGCCCCCATCGGCGACTGGTCAGTTGGGTGCAGGCTTGGGCACCACCACGTCGGCCGGTACCGTGACACTGATACCGCCGACCGACATTATCAAGACCACCGGTGAAACCCACGTCATCGACGGCCTGACCTACCAATTCCTGTATGCGCCCGGCAGTGAAGCACCGGCGGAAATGCTCTATTACATCAAAGAGAAGAAGGCGCTCAACACCGCCGAAGATTCCACCCATACCCTGCACAACACCTACTCGCTGCGCGGCGCGAAGATCCGCGAACCGCTGCCATGGTCCAAGTACCTCAACGAAGCGCTGAAACTGTGGGGTGACGACGTCCAGGTGATGTACGCCATGCACCACTGGCCAGTCTGGGGCAACAAGGAAGTGCGTGAGCAATTGTCTTCCCAGCGCGACATGTATCGTTACATCAACGATGAAACCCTGCGCATGATCAACAAGGGTTACACGATGGTGGAGATCGCCGAGCAGTTCAAACTGCCCAAGGCGATCGCCAACAAGTTCTCCAACCGTGGTTATTACGGTTCGGTGAACCACAACGTCAAAGCCACCTATGTGCTGTACCTGGGCTGGTTTACCGGCAACCCGGCTACGTTGAATGAATTGCCGCCGGAGGAGGGCGCCAAGCATTACGTGGAAATGATGGGCGGCGAAGACGCCGTACTCAAGAAGGCCAAGGAGTACATGGATAAAGGCGAATTCCGCTGGGTCGCGGAAGTGGTCAATCATGTGGTGTTTGCCAACCCGAGCAACCAAGCGGCGAAAAACCTGCAAGCCGATGCGCTTGAGCAACTGGGTTATCAGGCCGAAAGCGGCCCATGGCGCAATTTCTACCTCACTGGTGCACAAGAACTGCGCGATGGCGTGAGGAAATTGCCTACTCCTGACACCGCCAGTCCGGACACTGTTCGCGCCATGGATCTCGATCTGTTCTTCGATTTCCTGGCCATGCGCCTCAATGGCCCGAAAGCGGATGGCAAGCGTTTGTCGCTCAACTTTGATTTCACTGACTTGAAACAAAACTACTCGGTGGAAATGGAGAACGGCGTGCTTAACCACACTGAAGGCGTTGAAGGCAAAGACGCTGATGCCAAGGTGACCCTGACTCGCGACACCTTGAACAAAATCGTGCTGAAAGAAACCACTTTGAAGGACGCCTTGGCCAAGGGTGATATCAAAGTCGATGGCACGCAGGGCAAGCTCGAAGAGTTGGTGTCGTACATGGATGACTTCGATTTCTGGTTCAACATCGTCACGCCGTAACGACCGAGTCAGTTGATGTCGGTCTGCGGTAGCGGTTCAAAACGCCGCCGCAGACCAGCGTCACACCAGTATGTCGACAATGGAGCGTTCTCATGCAATTCAAGGCACTCGCTGTACCGTTGTGTGTGCTGTCGTTGGCCCTTTCCGGCTGTGCCAGCAAGTACGTGGACCCCGAGCAGTACTCCGGATTTCTCGGCGACTACAGCGTCCTGAAGGAGGAGAAATCTCCTTCCGGTGCCGCTGTCATGCGCTGGATTGATCCGAAAGTCGATGTCAGTAAATTCACCAGCGTTTACGTCGAACCCAGTCAGCTGTTTCCCAAGCCGCAACCGACCGCAAAAATCCCGCAAAAAACCCTCAATGGCATCACTCAGTACTACGACCAGACCTTAAAAAATGCATTTTCCAGCGCGCTTCCGCTCGCTAGCGGCCCAGGGCCGGGCGTGCTGGTAGTACGCCCGGCAATCACCGCCGCCAGTGCCAAGACCAAAGGGTTGCGTCCGTATGAAGTCATCCCGATTGCACTCGTGGCGGCTGGCGTCAGCGCCGCCACCGGCATTCGTGATCAGGACACCAGCCTGGCGACCGAAGCCGCGTTTCTCGATGGAAGTGACAACAAACTGGTCGCCGAAGTGGTGCGCAAGGGCGCCGGCGCTGATCTCGACAACTCCGCGCAGGTTCTGGAGGCCAATGACTTCAAAGCGTTGCTCGATGTCTGGGCGAGGGACATGGTCAAGTCTTATGAGCAGTTGAAGAAATAGCGCTGCACGTTCGGGCACAACCTTATCGGGCATCCACAAGAACGCCACGTTGCGCATCATCGGTGGTGGTGCGACGTGGCGGTTCTGAGGGCACGATAAAAAAGCAATGCACCCTGAATGCTTAAACACTCTTGGTCTTGGTGCAAAGCGGATTTCCTACCTTCTAAAGGACGCCGAAATGAGCGCGGTGATGATTAAGGTCAAACATGAATTCATGAAAGTGCTGCCACCCACGGTGTTTTTTTTCGTGATTTTGCACATAGTCGCGTTGATTCGCTCACTCATGATCAAAGGGGCGGGGGTCGATCTTCCGGTGTCAGCCTCGGTGCTGATTGCTTCCCTCATACTTGGAAAGTCCGTATTGGTCGCGGATATGCTGCCGTTCATCAACCGCTTTCCCGATAAACCGCTGATCTGGAACGTCATCTGGAAGACACTCATGTATGCGCTGGTGGCGCTGATCGTCCACTATCTGGAGCGGCTTTACGATTTCTGGAAAGAAGCGCCGAACCTCATGGAAGCGAACTCTTTGCTGTGGGCTTCGATGAACTGGCCGCGTTTTTGGGCCGTGCAAATATTGCTCATCACGCTGATATTCATGTATTGCGTTATCGCAGAGTTGGCCCGTGTCATCGGAAAGGATCGGCTAAAGGTGATGTTCGTGGGGCCGCTTGCGCCTATGCAACGCTAGAGTGTCGAACGGCTGTTTTTGCCCGAAAGCAGCCATTCGCAAGCGCTCAAAAGAATCTGATCCGATCAGTGGCGACGGTCAAACCGCCACTGAATGCAATGACCTAGTCTGTAATTTCAACCCTGTCCAAAGCCCTATTCACCGCCAACTCCCCAAGCATTACCACCTGCGCAATGCCCAGCAACGTCTTGCGAATCGGTCCATCCACCAACCCCGCAACATCCCCCAGCATGATGGAGGCCGAGGCCAGCGATTCGCACGCGTTAACCAGCAATGACTCGGTATCCGTTTCCGGGTTAACCAGAAACATCGTGCTCGCCTGATACGGCGTAGCCATGATCGCCGCAGCGGGATTTAGGTAATGATCGAGCGCACGCTCAGCCGCGTCGTGCATTTTTCTTGAATCAAGCGATTCATAAGGTGAGGCCGGATCGGTTTCTGGAGGGTTCGGCGTTATCTTGCACATGTTCTTCTTTTTCCTGTTATGTGGCCGCCGCGCCGAGCTACTAAACAGGGGGTGGCAGCGGTGCGCAGGTTAGTAGACCGGGGAAAAGAAGAAAGCCGGCGCGCCCGAGGGCGCCCTACGCACAGCCGCCATCAAATGCAGGTACGTGAATACCTTTTTGACAGACGCTTGTGCACTTTCATTTACCTCGGGCTACTAAACCCGGTCACTGCGAACAGTGACGCGAATCAAGTTACCGATGGCACTCCAGGCGCACAAGTCGGCGGATTCTGGCGTAGTCGTAGGCAACGGCGCAAGGCGTCGTAGCCTTTCGGACGTAACGCCAAGTGTCCTTAAACACAACGCAAAAAACGTTAAACAATCATGGCCTTCAGCGATGCGACCGCGCCGATGGTGACGTGCAACTCAGCCGCAGCCGCAGCCAGACTGCCCAGGCATCCTTTGATCTTGTCGCGTTAAAAATAATTTTGTACTGCAGAAACTTAGTTTTCGAAACTCAGTCTGTATAGATAATGGCATGCGGCCACTTCTGAACAAGGAGTTTCATCCACCTTATCCTTCATGAGTTATCTCGTCCTTTATCTCTCAAGCGTGCCTGCACGGTAACGCTAACTAATGTCTTTTAAGTGATGTCGAGTTTTCTTCAAGGAGTTTTCATGAAGCTCAAGGTTGCTTTGCTGGGTTCGGTTCTGTTCGCCATGCCGTTGTATCAAGCCCTGGCAGACGATTGCAGTGCCAACAGCTACGGTGGTTTCAATTGCCGATACGACGATGGAACAAGCTCTACCAGCAGCAAGAATATTTATGGTGGACAAGACACCAGCTATAGCAATGGCATCACTTCGAAAAGCAGCGCGAACCCTTACGGTGGCCAAGACACAAGCTATAGCGATGGCCGTAAATCGCAAAGTACAAAGAATATTTATGGCGGAGTCGATACGCATAATAGTGATGGCAGTACTTCGCAAAGCAGTTCAAATATCTATGGTGGTTACGATACAACTTACAGTAATAAAGGCACATCGCATAGCAGTGCCAATATTTACGGTGGGCTGGATACGAGCAACTAAGGATTTGACTTGGGTGCTGCTCGCAAAGCGTCAAGGTTAAAGAAACAGGCCGGATCTATCAAACAATAGATCCGGCCTTTTTTATGCGACCGCTAAACGTGTTGCTCGACGACATAACGGCTCGGCACTTCCCCCAGTAATTGCTTGAATACCGTGGCAAACGCGCTGGAACTGCTATATCCCAAGGTCATCGCGACTTGGGTGACTGGCTGACCTTTGCCCAGCATCACCACCGCTGCGAGCAGACAAGCCTGTTGCCGCCACTCGATAAAACTGATCCCGGTATGCAGCCGAAAATGTCGGGTAAAGGTGCGCCGGCTCATTCCCGCACGTACGGCCATCTCATCGATACCCACTTCCAGCGAAGGCAGGTTCAGGAACTCGCGACACACCGACGCCAGACGCGGTTCTGCCGGCAGTGGCGCATTCAGCGACAGTGCGGGCATCGCGGCAATCTCGTGCAGCAGCAGACTCATCAAATGACCGTCGCGCCCTTGGCTGGAATAGCGCGCCGGCACGTCGATGGCTTTCAACAGCAACTGCCGCAGCAATGGCGACACATCGAGTACCTGGCATTGGCCCGACAACCCCAGTCGCTGCGCCGCCTGTTTGCGGATATAGGTGTTGTGCAGGGTCACCGGCCCACGCATTTGCATGGAGTGGGGGAGTTGCGCGGGCACCCAGATGCCACGCTGGGGCGGAACGACCCAGTTGCCATCGTCGGTGAACACGGTGATGACGCCGCTGGCGGCATACGCGAACTGACCCCGTTGATGATCGTGCAGCGGGAATAACGTGCCGTCCGCGTAATCAACGGCGGTCACGACTGCATCGCGGGGTATGTTCTGGTAAGGATGACCGGTGATTGTGCGCATGGCCCGATTCTATCGAAAGATGGCCTGTGACTGAAAGCGGGCCAGCTCGATAGCTTGCATATTCTCCCCGCACGAGCACTTCCGCTCGGCGATGGGAACGATCGATCATGCACAAGAAACATCTCCTACTTGCGATCATGGTAACAGCGGTGTGGGGACTGAATTTTCCCGTGACCAAACTGGGTCTGGTCGACATCGATCCGCTGTTGCTGACCGCGTTGCGTTTCGCGCTGGCTGCGTTGCCCTGGGTGTTTTTCGTCGAGCGCCCACGAATAGCGTTTCGATGGTTAGCCGCTTACGGACTGATCTTCGGCGTCGCGATGTGGGCGTTGATCAATCAGGGCATCGCGTGGGGAGTGCCGCCCGGCACCGCATCACTGCTGATCCAGTGCAGTGCATTTTTCACCTTGGGCTGGGGCGTGATTTTTTTTCGCGAACGTCTCGGGCGCCCGCAATTGCTCGGCGCGCTGTTGGCGGCCGCAGGGTTACTGGGCATCGTCTTGTGCAGCCCCGGCGACGCGTCGAGGGCAGGGCTGGCACTGGTGATTGGCAGCGCAATGGCCTGGAGCGTCGGCAACGTCATCATCAAGGTATCGAAGGTGCGCGAGATCTTCGCGTTCGTGGTGTGGGCCAGCCTGTTTCCGCCGATCCCGCTGATGTTGCTGACGTGGACATTGCATGGCTCGGCACCCTTTATCGCACTGCCTGCGCAGCTCAATGCGATGACCGTTTTTTCACTCGCGTTCCAGGTGTATGCAGCGACGCACTTCAGTTATTGGGGCTGGAACCTGCTATTGCGCGAATACCCGATCTCGCGCGTGGCCCCGCTGTCGCTGTTGATTCCGGTGTTTGGCATCTTCAGTTCGATGGCGATTCTTGGCCAACACCCGAGTTCTGCGGAGTGGGGATTGATCCTGTTGGTGCTGGTGGCGATCGTATTGGGTTCAGGGTATTTGCAGGGTTTGTTGTCACGCCGTCGTGCGCGAATCGCCTGAGCATTGGCCCGACCCTGACGTGCCGGACACTCTTTAATACATAACCCAGCCCGCCACTGCCGTCCCGAGCACAACCAGCCACGGTGGCAGCTTCCAGAACATCAAGGCAATCAGGGCGAGCAGTGCCAAAACCAAGTCTTGCGGCACGAGAATGGCACTGGTCCAGACAGGGTGATAAAGCGCGGCCAACAGCAAGCCGACCACCGCAGCATTCACCCCGGCCAAAGCGGCCTGTGCACGGGTATTGCGGCGCAGCTGCTGCCAGAATGGCAAGGCTCCCACGACCAGCAAAAACGAAGGGGCAAAAATCGCCAGTAAACAGATTACGCCACCCAGCCAGCCTGAGGGCGTAACGGTCATCGAGGCACCGAGAAACGCGGCAAACGTGAACAAAGGCCCCGGCACGGCTTGCGCTGCACCGTAGCCGGCGAGAAACGTTTCGTTGCCGACCCAGCCCGCAGGCACAACCTCGGCCTGCAGCAGGGGGAGAACGACATGGCCACCGCCAAATACCAAGGCGCCCGCGCGGTAGAAAGCGTCCACCAGCGCCACGCTTTGGTAGGGGAGCCGTTCGGCCACGAATGGCAGGCCCACGAGTAGCACAAGGAAAAGTATTAGGCAGATTGCTCCGCTTCGTTGGCTGATCGTGATCGGCAGGGCGTCAGGTTCGACACGTTGCCTGGGTTTGAACAGCACCAGGCCAGCCAGGGCGGCAATGACAATCACGCCTACCTGTCCCCATGCCGACGGTGCAAGCAACGCGACAAAGGCGGCAATCACCATCAGGGCCACCCGCGGCCCGTCGGTACAAAGGTTGCGCGCCATGCTCCACACGGCTTGCGCCACCACTGCGACAGCGACCACTTTGAGGCCATGCAAGGCACCGGGCGAAATCGCGCTGCCATAACGTGCGATGCCGAGGGCAAACGCAATCAGGATGGTGGCCGACGGCAGGGTAAAACCCGCCCATGCTGCCAGCGCACCGCGATATCCCGCTCGCGAAAGACCCAAGGCCATGCCGACCTGACTACTTGCCGGTCCCGGCAGAAATTGGCAGAGCGCGACCAGATCCGCATAACTGTGTTCGCTCAGCCAGCGCCGTCGCGTGACGAATTCGTTGTGGAAGTACCCCAAGTGCGCAATCGGCCCGCCGAATGAGGTCAACCCAAGGCGCAGAAAGATCAGAAACACCGACCAGGCACTGTTTTGCTCAGCGGTATGAGGTTCTGTCATCTACCGGCGTTCCTGCTTCAATAATCGGATTACGATAGCGTACTCCCGTAAAGCGAAATGCTTCGCTCGGGATTTTCTACCTTGGAATTTCCGGATACGCCCTCATTACAATGCCTACAGCCAATGCATACCGAGAGGAAGCACAGATCATGACCCGTCAAACCGAAACTGCCATTCTCGCCGGCGGCTGCTTCTGGGGCATGCAGGACTTGTTGCGCCGTTATCCGGGCGTGCTGCAAACCCGCGTCGGCTACACCGGCGGCGATGTGCCGAATGCCACGTACCGCAACCATGGCAATCACGCCGAAGCCATCGAGATCGTCTTCGATCCGGCGGTGATCAGCTATCGGCAGATCCTCGAGTTCTTCTTCCAGATCCACGATCCGAGCACGCCCAACCGTCAGGGCAATGACCAGGGCCCAAGCTATCGTTCGGCAATTTATTACCTCAGTGAAGCGCAACGCGATATCGCCGAGGACACCGCCGCCGACGTCGACGCATCACGCCTGTGGCCAGGCCGAGTGGTGACCGAAATCGAACCGGCGGGACCGTTCTGGGAAGCGGAACCGGAGCATCAGGATTACCTCGAACGTATCCCGAATGGCTACACCTGCCACTTCATCCGCCCAGACTGGAAACTGCCGAAGCGCTGAGAGACTTCAGCAGGGCGCGTTTACTGCGCCGCAAAACAAAAAGCCCCTGAGATCAGGGGCTTTTTCGTTGTAGCTCATAGGGGTTTTCTTTCAGCGTAACGAATAACAGCCAGCAGAAAGTCCTTGATCGACCACGCCCAGACACCCGACAGCATGCAGATAACCAGATAAGTAAAGTAATGAGCAAAGTCCGTTTTGGGCACTTTGTACGTGGTTAATCCAACCAGTCCGAGCGTCAGCAGGCTGATCGAAAATGAACCCAGGCACCATAAGGCACGAGTGCAAAGATCTCTGATCCTGATCGCGGACACCCAGCGACTTGCTGACGCTGAAGAACAAACCGAGCAGAACAGATGGAACAGGCTTGCGTAGATAAAGCTCAGGCTTAAACGTTGTGCTGTATCGACGCCGGAGCCCATCGAAAGCCACGAATAGAGACTGTCGAGAGCAACACCGACCGGGCGTAAAAACTCGATGAAAGGAAACAGCGCAATCCCTCCGGCGAGATAGATAGCGACGACAGCGATCATTTTCATCACGCACTCCATTGCTATATCTGACGGCCCTGAGCTTATGGCGCCTCGATATTGGACTCGATCTTTTTCCCCATGCTGATGCGTGGTTCGGTCACGTAGCCCAGCGATTGATAGAAGGCTTCGACGCTTGCATTGGTACTGACGATTTGCAGGTTGATCTTCATGCAACCCCGTTCGGTCAAGGCTGCTTCGGCATGTTGCACAAGCCTTGCGCCCAAGCCCTTTCTACGAAACGCTGGGTGCACCGCAACCGAGTACAGCCAGCCACGATGGCCGTCGTATCCGGCGAGAACGGTCCCGACAACTTCATTTCCTGCCAATGCGACAAAAAACAGCTCGTCGTTGACGGCCAGTTTCTTGTCGATAGCAAGGCCAGGACTGTTATGCGCGGTTTCGTAACCGAAAACAGCTTCCCACAGCGCCATCACAGAGGTTCGATGGTGTTGATCCGAGTAGTGGGTAATCACATCCATGGCGCAGCCTCCGATTTGAGTGGCTGACGCTATCGCGCTGTGCCGGTGGTTGTCCACTTTCCTGCGTTCTTGTCATAACCCGGCAACTCAATCGCATCAGCCTCCGGCGACAGAATTTTCCCGAACAATTTCTTTAACCCCGGCGCCGTCTAATCGAAAGCTTGCGGCTGATTCAGCGACACAACATAAGCGCTGAACATGTCTGCCAGCGCGTCGGCAAACACGCTGATTTCCTGCTCGCTGCGTGGGCTGGCGGAAAAGTCTTTTCCGGTAGAACTGAGCGTGGTCAGGATTAAATCGCAGGCCGCTGTGCGGATTGCATCTGTGACATGCGGCAACAGTTCGAGCATGAAGGCCGCGAAGATCTGCCGTCCTGCCGCGCGTACTTCATGGGCCTCGGGCGCATCGCGATAGAGCGGCGCGGCATCGTTGAGCGCACCGCGCATCTGCGCTTCCTCGCACTCCGAACGAATGAATGCCTGCACCAGCGTGCGCAGGCGATCCAGTGGCGGTTGTTCCTGCTGCAAAATGCGCTGGAGCATTTGTGTGGTGTGCAGCCACTCATCACTCTGCAAGCGGAACAGAATCGCCGCTTTGTTGGGGAAATACTGGTACAGCGAACCGATGCTCACGCCGGCCTTTTCCGCGACGCGTGCGGTGGTGAAGCGGGTGGCGCCATGCTCGGTCAAAACCTGAATAGCCGCCTGCAAAATCGCTGCGACCAGATCCGCCGAACGGGCCTGTTGTGGCTGTTTGCGCGAGGAAATACGGGCGGTCTGGCGGTCGGTCATGGGCGGTCTCGGAGGTCCTGGGGAATGCGAATAGCGGAGGAGGCGAATCACTCGCATCATTTAAACGCGACGAATCACTCGCATTCTAGTCCCCAACTGACGGAAAACAATCATGACCACCCTGACCTCTGGACCAATGGCGAGCCTGATCGAACGCCTTTACAGCCAAGCCAGCGCCGCCACCAGCCCGGCGCTGAACGATGTATCCGGCGAAGAGCGCGATCGCCTGATGCACAGCAAAACCGACTACCTGAAACTCTACGGATTGCTCAAAGACTTGTGGCTGCCGGTCTCCCGCGACACCGGCAAGCTTCTCTACATGCTCGCGCGCAATACCCAGGCCAAAGCGATTGTCGAGTTCGGCACATCGTTCGGTCTGTCTACCTTGCATCTGGCCGCCGCGCTGCGCGACAACGGTGGAGGGGTGCTGATCGGCAGTGAATTCGAGCCGGCGAAAATCCACTTGGCGCGCCAGCATTTCGTTGCCGGCGGTGTCAGCGATCTGGTGAAAATTCGCGAGGGCGATGCGCTGATCACCTTGGCCAGTGATCTCCCGGAATCTGTCGACTTGCTCCTGCTCGATGGCGCCAAGGCCTTGTATGGCGATGTCTTGAACCTGCTCGAAAAGCACCTGAAACCCGGCGCACTGGTGGTGGCCGACAACACCGACTATTGCCCGGAATACCTGGCGTACGTGCGTGCACCGGAGAACGGTTACCTGTCCGTGCCGTTTGCCGACGACATCGAGTTGTCAATGCGCCTGGGCTAAAACCAACCGTTTCAGGGACCACCGATGGGTGGTCCCTGAAGGCCGTAATCAAGGCGTGCTTCGGATCGAAGTTAACGCTGGTGACGGTTGTCCGGCCGCTCCAGCCCCAGATGATCGCGCAGGGTGGTGCCGCTGTATTCATGGCGGAACAGCCCGCGCTGTTGCAGTAAAGGCACCACGTCATCGACGAATTCATCCAGGCCTTCAGGCAGGAACGGGGGCATGATGTTGAAACCGTCGGCGGCCTGTTCGACGAACCATTGTTCGAGGGTGTCGGCGATGGTTTTTGGCGTACCGATCACCGTGTGATGGCCGCGCGCGCCCGCGACTTTCAGGTACAACTGGCGAATGCTCAGATTCTCGCGCCGCGCCAGATCGATGAACAAAGCCTGACGACTCTGCATCGAATTGCTCGGTGGCAGCTCCGGTAACGGGCCGTCCAGATCATATTCGGAGAGGTCAAAACCACCGGCCATGCCTGCCAGCATCGCCAGCCCGACACGCGGCTCGACCAGATCCTGAAGTTGTTGGTATTTGTCTTCCGCCTCGCTTTGCGTGCGGCCGATGACTGGCGAAATCCCCGGCATGACTTTCAATTGCTCAGGGCGGCGTCCGTAGCCGGCGAGACGACCTTTGACGTCGGCATAAAAGGCCTGGGCGTTGGCCAGCGTCTGCTGTGCGGTGAACACCACTTCGGCGGTGCGGGCGGCGAGTGCCTTGCCCGGCTCCGACGAGCCGGCCTGGATCAGCACCGGATAACCCTGGGGCGTGCGAGGAATGTTCAGGGGGCCGCGTACCCGGTAGTTATCGCCATGGTGATTGAGTACATGCAGTTTGTCCGGCTGAAAAAACACTCCGCTGGTTTTGTCGCGGACGAAGGCGTCGTCATCAAAGCTGTCCCACAGACCGGTGACGACATCAATGAATTCTTCCGCGCGCTGATAACGGTCACCGTGTTCGAAATGCTTGTCGCGACCAAAGTTCAGCGCTTCCAGATCGGTCGCTGAGGTCACCAGATTCCAGCCACTGCGCCCGCCGCTCAAATGGTCAAGGGAAGCGAACTTGCGTGCCAGCAGATAGGGTTCGTTGTAGCTGGTCGACACCGTTGAAACGAGGCCGATGCGTTTGGTCACTGCGGCCAGCCCGGAAAGCAGCACCAACGGGTCGAAGACGTCGCCGGCCGTGGTGAATTGGCCCAGTTCCGGCGAGCCCATCAGGGCCAGATTGTCGGCGAAGAATATCGCGTCGAACTTGCCACGCTCGGCGGTAGTGGCGAGTTTCCTGAAGTGCTGGAAATCCAGACCGCCGCCCGACCATGCGCGTGGATGGCGCCACGCGGCGAGGTGATGGCCGCTGCTCATGAGAAATGCGCCAAGGCTCATTTGTGCTGTTTTCATAGTGTCCTCAGAAGTCATAACGCAAGGTCACGCCGGCGGTGCGCGGCTGGCCTGGCGAGGCGGTGTAAAGGCCATTGGAACCACTGCCAACAGCCAGGTAATACTCACGGTCGAAAGCGTTTTTGACCCACAGCGAGGCGTCGAGCAAACCGTCGCCATAGTCCACTCGTGCGCCGAGCGAGAAGTTGGCGAGGCCGTAGCCATCGATCTTCGCCAGGTCGGAATTGTCCAGCGTGCCTTCGCTGTCGGAGCGGTAGGCATAGCTGCCGGTGACGTAGGGTTCGATGCCGTCGATGCGCGGCCATTTGTATTCGCCGTTGACGTTGCCGATCCAGCGCGAGGCGCCGGCTACGCGCTGGCCGCTGAGGTCGCAGTTGGTTTGCCCCGGATTTTCCGAAGGGCAGGGCGCGTCTTTGAATGACAGGTAAGTCACGTCGTTGAACGAGCCGTTGACGTTTAACGTCAGGCCGCGCACCGGAACGGTGGTCGCCTCGAATTCGACGCCACGCGAGCGCACCGTGCCGGCGTTGGTCAGCAACTGATAGCCGGTCAAAGAACCGGGCGGCTGGTAATAAGTGGTGGCTTGATAGCCATTCACCCCGGTCCAGAACACGTTTGCGTTGAGTTGCAAACGGTGGTCGAACAACTGGCTTTTAATGCCCAGCTCAGCATCGTTCGCACGCTCCGGGCCAACCAATAACGACTCGGCACCAGCGCTCGGCGCCGAACCGACGGCGAGGTTGACGCCACCGGATTTCTCGCCGTGGGACAGCGAGGTGTAGCCCAGCACGTCATCGCTGAAGTGATAGCTCAAACTGGTCAGGAACGATGGCGCCGCGTTGTGCATGTGCAGGTCGCCAGTGTCATAGGCGCCGACCTGACTCGCGCGCACCGCGTTGCCGTTGACCACACCCGGAATCACCACCGGCGCGCCACCGCCTTCGGGGGCGAAGCGTTGCACGTTGGCGTCTTTTTCTTCATAGGTGCCACGGATGCCGGCGCTGAAATCCAGGCGCTCGTTCAAGTGCCAGGTGCCTTGGGCAAACAGGGCGTAGCTCTCGGTGTCGATCTTGCCGTTGACCTTGCTGTTGACGTTGTTCAGCGCATTGAGATTGGCGCCGATCAGGTTGAGATCGGCCAGCGGCCCGAGATTGGTAAAAATCCGATTGCCGAGGTCTTGCTTGAAGGCATAGGCGCCGACGACGTAGTCGAAAAACTCGCCCTTGGGCGAAGCCAGACGCACTTCCTGGGAGAATTGCCGATCATGAACTTCGTAGCCGAAGTCGTTGATCACCGGGACGTCCAGTTGGTCGGCGTCGTTGGCCGGGTTGAAGTGCCAGCTACGATAGGCGCTGATGGAAGTCAGGGTATAACCGCCGGCGAGGTTCCAGTTGGCTTCGACGGAACTGGCGTTCTGGTGGACGCTGACATTCTGTCGCCCGTCGATGTTGCTTTCGCCCACTTGCGGATTAGCCCCGACCAATGCCGCCCGGCGCCAGAACAGTGGGCCGGCGCCATAGATCACGCTGCTGCCGCTGCTGGAGTTTTCCGTGTTGTATTCGTTGATCCAGCGCAGGCTGAAATCATCGTTGGGCTTGAACAGCAACTGCCCGCGCAGGCCTTCGCGTTCACCGCCGAGCAACGTGCGATCGTCATGCCGGTTGTTCAAATAACCGTCATCGCGGGTGCGGTAGAACGACAGGCGCGCGGCGAGGGTGTCGGTCAACGGCCCGGACACCGTGCCTTTGCCCTGAAAGTAGCCGTCCTGCCCACCCGACACTTCGAGGCTGCGTTCGGGCGTAAAGGTCGGGCCGCGCGTGGTGATGTTGAGCACACCGGCCGTGGTGTTCTTGCCGAACAACGTGCCTTGCGGCCCGCGTAACAGCTCCAGTTGCTCAACGTCGAGCATGTCGAACGCGGCCATGCCGGGACGGCCCAGATAGACGTTATCCAGATAAATCCCGGCGCTGCCTTCCAGTCCATCGCTGGCCGGGTTATTGCCGATCCCGCGCACCGCGAAGCTGGAAACCCGTGCGTGAACGTAAGCGACGTTGACGCTGGGCAACGCCTGTTGCAGGTCCTGAATCTTGTAGATGCGCTGGCTTTCCAGATTGGCGCCGCTGAGGGTGGTGATCGGTGTCGGTACGTCCTGCGACTGTTCTTCGCGGCGCCGCGCGGTCACGGTGACCTGTTCAAGCCGCGGGGCGGCGTCGTCGGCGTTGGCCGTTGGATTTTCGCGTTGATCGGCGGCAACGCCCATGGTCGAGCAAAGGACAGCGGGCAGCGCCAGCCATAAGGAAAAACCCAGGGGCTTGAGGCGATGGGCCGTGGTGGCCGGGTAACGTAACAGCATGGACGCAAAGCTCCTTGTTTTGCCGCGCGACGCTATCGGTCGGGCTCGGTAGGAGTGCCATGCTAGAGCGTGTGAAGAGGGGAAAAGGGGCCTGCGCGGACAACCTGTGGTCCGCCGCAGACAATTGATTCAAACGGCTATCGAGATCGCGCGCTCAGAGGCTGAGACAGTCGGCCGTGGCACATAGCGTTCTGGTAACGACGGCACATCATCACGGCGCCATTTACCGGGGCTTTCGCCTGTCCAGCGCCGGAACGCGCGATTGAAACTACTCGGCTCGTTGAAGCCCAGCCGATAGCAGATTTCGTTGATCGAGCAGTCGGTCTGCCGCAGGTAACTGAACGCCAGTTGTCGGCGGCAATCGTCGAGCAATGCCTTGAAACTGCTGTCGTGCTTGAGCAAGTGTCGATGCAGGTTGCGCACGCTCATGCCGAGTTCATCGGCGACTCGACTTTGCTGCACTTCGCCCAGCGGCAGGTAGCGAATAATCGCACCGCGCACCCGCTCCGGCAGGTTCAGGCGGCGTTGGCGTTCAAGGTAAGCGTTGAGCACGCTGTCCAGTCCCTGGGCCACGGCGTGATTGGCCGTGGTCAGCGGTGCATCCAGCCAGCGATTGCTGTATTCGATGGCGTTTTCGCCGGCATCGAAGCGGATCGGACAACCGAGCAATCGCGTCCAGCGCTGCGGGTCCTGTGGCGCCGGGCGAGCCAGACGCACGCCGTGCACGATGGGCAGATCGACCCAGGTCTGGCGGGTGAAGCGTACCGCGCAGGCAATCGACGCTTCGGTGGCGATCTGCTCCACCTCGGCGCCGACGGCCACCCCGTAAACCATGCGCGTGGTGTGCGGGCCGCGCACCAGACTCATCGCCGCCGAGGTGGTAATCACCGGCGCAAAACGCACGCCACGCTGCAATGCCTCGTTCACCGTCGAGCTGCTTTGCGCGGCGAAAAACAGCCCATGGAAGTCGGTTGGATAACTGTACTGCGCCACTTGCAAGCCAAAGCATTCGTCATTACTGACGCGCCGCGCCGCCCGCCAGAATGCACTCATGACGGGGAGGGCGATGCGCTGGTCGGGATCATGCAGATGACAACGACTGATACCGGCCTCGCGCAGCAGCGGGGCAGCGTCGATGCCCTGTGCTTCCAGCGTGCGGGCGATGACTTGGGCCCAGGTGGCAATGGTATCGGTGCTTGGCATGCTGTTTCTCCGGTTAGCTCGGTTATCTGTCCTCGGGGTGACTCAGGCGAGGCCTTCGGCAGCCAGTGTCTGCACCACCGATTCGCGTGCACGGAAGCGCCCGAGCGCGGCTTGCAGCGCAGGGAAGTCGCCCAACACGCCGACGCGGGCGCTCCAACCGAGGAACACGCCGAGGTAGGCGTCCGCCACGGTAAAACGATTGCCGACCAGATAATCCGCCGGCGCCAGATGCGCCTCAATCGGCTTCAGTGCGTTCGCCAGTTGTTGCAACGCGCGCTCGCGGATCCCGGGGAATGCCGCCTCATCAGCGCTGTAACGCTCGGGCCGATTGATCGGCCGAAACGCGCCGACGTGCACCTCGGTTGCCACGTAACCGAGCCAGCCTTGAATCTGTGCACGCTCGACTGAACCCGCCGGCGCAAACAATTCCGTACCGGGTTTCAAATCGGCGAGGTACGGCAGGATCGCGGTATTTTCAGTCAGCAGGGTTTTGTTATCGAGCAATAGCGCGGGTACGCGGCCGGTCGGGTTGATCTGCCGGTATGGCGAGTCCGGGTCGCCGAACGTCACCCGCTCGACGTCGATCGGCAGTTGCAATTCGTGAATCACGACATGGGCGGCGAACGAGCAGGCACCAGGAAAAATGAACAGGGTGGTCATGGGTAGTCCTTGTTTTTAACGGCTGGCTTGTGGGGTTTGCGAAGCGGCGTCGGTTGATTGCAGTGCGGCGTTGATGAAGCTCGGTTGCGCCCAGTTCTTCACCTCGAAACCTTTGCGGATCAGTTTTGCGTTGAGCGCCAGATCCACACTGCGCTGCAAGTTGTCGAGGAACGGCGCGTCGAGCTGCGGCGCGAAGATTTTCACCAGCGACTGATCTTTGGCATCGGTGGTAAGGATGTCTGCGGGGAAACTGGCCAGTTTCGACACCAGATTAATGTAGTCCTGTTTGTGCTCGTCGTTGCGCAACCAGGTGATCGCCGGTTGCTGTGCCTTGATCAATCGCGCGACCAGTTCCGGGTGCGCGTCGACAAACGCGCCGCGCCCCAACAGCACGGCTTGCATGCTGCCGGCGCCATCGAGGTCGACAGTGGTCAGCGGCAGCTCGGCGAGACCGCGTGCCTTGAGCGCAATCACCCCGGCTCCGGACCAGGTCGCGTCGATTTGTTTGGCCGCCAGCGCCGCGTTGGCGGCGTTGTAGTCGAGGTTGACCACCTTGTAGTCGCTCTCTTTCAAACCTTGATGGGCCAGCGCCGAAGCAAACGACAATTGGGTGGCGGTGCCGCGAAAGATCGCCACACGCTTGCCCTTCAACGCTTCGAGCGTGGTGATGCCCGAACCCGGCTGCACCGCCAGATAAAGCTTCACGTCACGGGCGGTTGCACTGAGCAAACGCGTGTCGAGACCACCGGCCTTGCCGATGATTGCCGGCAAATCGCCGAGGTAAGCGAAGTCTTCCTGATTGTTGGCCAACGCTTCATTGATCGCCGGCCCTGCGCCTTTGAAGAAGTCCCAGCGAATCTTGATGCCGTCCTTCTCAAACTCTTTCTCCAGCGTTTGCCGATCACGCAAGACATCGACGACCCCGGCGCCACTGGGCGTTGGGCCGGCACTGATGTCCGGCACGGCGATGCGGATTTCTTTGACAGGTTCAGCCAGTGCCAGGCTGGAAACCATTAGTGCGGCGAGGGTGAGCGCCGCTCTTGGGAAGGATAACGAAGGGGTTCGAATCACGCGTCTGCTCCTGCAAATGCCGGCGTGGTGCCGGATCGAAGACGCAGGTATAGCGGCGTGTTGATGCAGAAATAAAATACTTAAAAATATGCTGTTTATTCGTTTGTGGCATATGGCCGATGGATCACCGGCTGCGCGGACGATGCCTGCAAGGCATAAAAAATATGCGTCGAAGCGGGCAAGCTTATCTAGTGTTGCGCCAGCAGGCGCTTCAGACATTCTCGTTCCGCCGCATCCGGCAACACGCCTGTGGTTGTCGCCTGCAGCACGATAACGCCTTCTTCATTGATCACGCTGACCTCGGCTTTCATAAAGATCCTCCGCAGTGGAAATATCTGCCTGACAGCATAGGTCAGGCACACAGTTGTTCGATCAACAGTGCCAACGCAATGATGATCATCAATCCGCCAGACCATTGACTGACCCGGCGCGCAGCGGCAGGGCGCGCTCGCAACACCACTTGCGAGCCGAAGCCGACCAGCAGGTAAATCACCGCGCAGCTCACGGTATGCACCAGCCCGAGGGCGACCATCTGCAAGGGCACCGGCCACGCTGCGTGGGTGTCGGCGAATTGCGGCAGCAATGCGAGAAACAGCAAAAAGACTTTCGGGTTCAGGCCGCTGACGCAAAATCCCTTGAAGGCCCAGCGTGTCGAGGTGTCGCTGGCCTGACTGTTATCGGCATGCGGCGTAGTAGGGCGGGCCAGCAGATTGGCGCCCAGCCACAGCAGATAACCCGCGCCAGTCAAGGTCAGTACCGACAATGCTACTGGATGGCTGGCGACTAACGTGCCGACGCCAGCGGCGACGATCAGGGTCGCCAGTAAATGACCGGATAACAATCCGCCCACGGCGGGCAGAACCACACGATGCTTCAAACCTGCGGAAATTGCATAGGCCCAATCCGCGCCAGGGGTGATGACGAACAATATCGATACCGCCCAGAACGCAGCCAATGTGCTGAAGCTCATGGCGTAACCCTTGGTCGGCGATTTATCGTGGCTGGTTTGAACATGTCTTTCCCCGGTCAGTGTTTGATAAGGGAAGAATAATGAAAGTCCGCTAGAATCTTCTTTCAAAGATTGTCGCCATGGCACCTGAAATTGGAAGGTTTTACTGAATGGATAGAATTGACCGGAATATTCTTGCCGAGCTGCAAAAGGACGGCCGCTTGTCCGTCACGGAACTGGCGGAGCGCGTGGGCTTGAGCCTGTCGCCCTGTCATCGTCGGGTGCGGGCACTGGAAGACTCCGGGGTGTTGCTCGGCTATCGCGCGCAACTGGACCCGGTTGCGCTGGGGCTGAATTTCTCGGCGATGGTGTTTGCCACCCTGCGCGAGGGTGATCATGCGGCGGTCGAGGCTTTTGAAGCGGCGCTGGTGCAGATCCCGCAAATCGTCGACGCTCAGCGATTGTTTGGCGAACCGGATTACCTGCTGCACGTGATTACCCAGGATCTGCCGGCGTTTCAGCGGCTCTACGACGACAGCCTTTCGACCTTGCCCAATGTGCAACGACTGACGTCGACGCTAGTGATGAAACGCGTGGTGCAGGATCGGCTGCTGCCCTTGTAAAAAGCTACGGTTTTAGTCCGAATAGCCGATGCACATCCCCAGATTCCTGCCTATTGAACCTCCTTTGGCACTACATTATCGAATGCCTGCTTCACCGCCAGCGCCCCTGCCTCACCACTTGGGCAATGCCGAGCAAGGGGGGGCGGTTCGGTCCTTCAAGCGTTCCGATCAATCTCGCGGAGCCTGGGCAGTCGAATTTCCCACGCTCGCGAGAAAAGTGCCCGTATCTCGATTAGACCGCAGACAAACCACGCGACAAGCTGTTGGCGCTGTTGCCACCAGTTGCTGCATCTTTTCTCGCGCTGATTTTTTCGTCCGCCACATGAATTTAAAAAACTCCGGAAGGTTCGCCAGTCGCTCTGGGCAGTTCTCCGGCAAATCGGGCCGAGATTGACCGCGTTGGAGCAGCGTTCTACGTAGTACGCGCAGGAATCGAAGCGTCGCCGAACGATCAATCCAGATCAAAAGATCAGCACGGGCCATCCGGTTGTCCCAAGTGGCTGAATGTCCACCTTCGAATATCCAGAAATCTTGGGCTTCTACATCCAGACAAAGCTGCGTCTTCTCGTCCCGGCTTCGTTCGATCCACCCTGGCTGCCAGTGGATGGTGTCGATATGGACGACCGGCAAGCCCGTGCGCTGACCTAGCTCACGTGCCAAAGTGCTTTTGCCTGACCCAGGTTGACCGACAATCATCACCCGTTGCATCGAAGCTCCTTCTCGCCATGCAAGCTGATTTTTGGGGGTGGCGATTTTACGTCAATGCCTATCTCGGTCAACAACAAGTGGTCAGTACGACAGGCAACTTTCGCCCAGAATGAATGGCAAACTGCAGGTCGAGAGAAGTCAGCGGTAAACACCGCATCTGGCCGAAAGCTGCCGGTCACGAATGGCAGCACATCTGGCATTATGTTTTTTGACAAGCCTGTCCTGAATTCATCACACAATTGAATCGGCGAGTACTTTCATCCCATGAGCAAAGGTCTGAATGATGCCAACCTGGATTACGTACTTGCGGTCATTGAAAATGCACCAAACACGGAATTAAGTGTGATGTGTGAACAGTTGCAAATCGACAGTCGCGATCTTCTGAATCAATTGGCGATCTCAGTAGCCAGACTGTTTCTTACTGGTACTCGCGATTTTCATTACTGTGATGAGGTGATGAATATTGTCATCGGCGATATCGTCGACTTGTCCATGCACACGGATATGCCCCAGCCGGCATTTTCTATCTACCAAGCATTTGATGCAGGCGAGTATTGGCACAGCGACGATGACCGGGATGTATTTCCTTGGGAGAAGTGGACGCGGCCTGAACTCGAGAGAATTTTGTGTGAGGTCGACGACGGCGCACGCGGCCTTTCGAAGTAGGTTCGGCTTGAGCCCTCAAAGGACCGCACTTGACCGATCGCTGCCGCCCACGGAACGAACGATTCGATGAATCACGCAATGAAACTGCGAAACTCGCCGAGCTCATAAAGCGAAATACATGATGGGGTGCAGTCATCAAACTACGTTATTCAAAGGGCGCAGGCCTGCCGCCGACGCATCTGACTTTGATCAGCTCCGTAGACTCCGTTACTGGCAGCCTGGTGTTTGCCTGTACTGAAGTCGGGGAGTGCAGAGTTCAGTACACATCACGTGCCGAGTTGTTGTGCATGCTCAACAGCCTTTTGCGTCAGCGCGTGCCCATTGCTGTCGGCGGCATGCTCCCGGGACCTGCCGACGAAGTCGACATGTTAATAGCGAACGCAGTACTTGAAGGCCCCTACATAGCACTGTCCTGGTCGGGCCCCGAGCAATGGACTCTGCGCGAGATCGACTCCAGCATTGCTGAGTGGCAGCCAGTGCCTGATGCTCAAAGTATGGCCAATGTGTCATTCGATCCGAGGTCCCTGAAACGCTCGGGCTGAATTGGCTAATAAATTAATGCAAGTCCGGGTGGTTCATCGCTTCTGGCAGTAGTCGCATACGCCCGCGACAGGCAGCGGACGGCTCGGCTCAGATTCAGCGTGATCAAGCCGGTCTCTCATTCAACCGCTCTACCAAACTGACGAGATACCCGTCGGGGTCCTTGACGATGAATTCGCGCTGGCCACTTCTACATCATTGGCCCGACTCCACCACCAGCCCCTCAGCCTCCATCTTCGCCCGCTCAGCCTTACTAATGTACTTCGGCTTCTTCGGCGCCAATTTCGCGCTGGCCTTCTTGGCCTTTTCCTTGAACAACTGCTTCAATTTCTTCTGACGATTCATCTACGTTACTCAGTAAGCAAACTTAAAAACCGACTATCGAAGGGCGTAAACGCAGGCTTCCATGACCGAACCATCAGCCAACGTCACCTGCGTCAAAACACGCTGATACTCAGCCCCTTCAAACTCATCAAGCGCCGCCCAATGAGCGTGAAAATTCCCGGAAGAAAACACGAAGCCCTCAATCACATCGCCATCGTCGGCCAACACCAGCCCCGGAAAGCCCATTTGCGCGCCCCAGCCCGCTTGCGCCAGACGACCCTTGAGCGAAGCCGATTGCCAGGTGCCGCCGATGTTCAACATGACGTGCTCATTCGGTCGCCCCGGCCCCAGGGTTCCATAAACGAATAGATGCTCCACGTGTGTTCCTTCCGATCAAAAGGGGCGAATCCTGACGCATGGATCGGGTTCAGGCAACGTCAATTGCTCACATCGCGATAAAGTCGCGTACGGCCTTGATGGTTGGGGTCGGTGCTTCTTCCATCAGCCAGTGTCCGGCGGCCGGGATCACCACTTCGGTGACGTTGTCGGCGGCGTTGCGCATGACGATGGCTTCGTTGTTGCCGAAGGACTTCTCACCGCCGACAGCCAGCACCGGCATGGTCAGTTTCTGTTGCAGAACCGGCGCATTGTCGATGGCGTCCTGACGAATGCTGCGGAACTGGGCGAAGGCGGCGTGCATCGCTCCGGGGCGGGCGTAGAGTTTGGCGTAGTGCTGACGGGTGCCTTCGTCGACCTTGGCGGGGGTGCCGGCGAACTCGTTCCAGAAGCGGTCGAGGTAGATGCGCTCGCGCCCGGCTACCAAACGCTCCATGTCGGCGCCGCCGAAGTCGAAGTGCCAGAGCATCGGCGAACGCACGATGTCGTTCCACGGCGTGATGCCGGGCACGGGCGCGTCCATCACCACCAGCCGATCGGTGAGTTGCGGATAGCGCGCGGCATAGGCGAAGGCGACCATGGTGCCGATGTCGTGACCGATCACCACTGAGTGTTCGATTTTCAGCGCGCTCAACACCCCGCGAATGTCAGCGGCCTGAGTCTTTTTGTCGTAACCATCCTGCGCAATCGACGACAAACCCATGCCGCGCAGATCCGGCACTACCACCGTGTGGTCACGCGCCAGATCCGCCGCCAGCGGTGCCCACATGTCGCCGGTGTCGCCGAAACCGTGCAACAGCACCACGGCAGGGCCTTTACCGCCGACGCGGACATGCATTGTTGCGCCTTCGACTTTGATGTCCTGGGTTTTGAAAGATGAAGGAAATGGTGTGACGTCTGCGTGGGCTTGAATACTCAAGACGAGCAGAGCAACAGCGGTCAGCAAGCGACGGGGCATGGTTACGTCTCCGGACGGTGCGAGGGCGATGGGTTTCGTTCGATGGCTCGACAAACTCTCGGCGGCGCAAAACACGGGCGACAGGCTGCCGGTGAGGTTTCGACAGAATCAGCGTAGACGCATTATGGGGGGGTGAGGATTTTCGGGTGCTCACTGGCCGTTTCGTAATAGGCGCAGGCTTTTTCGAGGTTGCTGACCAGTACGTCGATAGGGTTGAACTTCAAGTCCATGGGAAGTCCCTTGGCAGAAGGGTCGTATCGCGGCAACTGGGCGGGACGGCGGCTGTTTTTTCCTGCCGCCGTCCCCGCGCAATCCACTTTGATCAGACGATTTTCAACGCACTGAGAATAATCAGCGATTGCTCGGCAAAGGCCTGGGCCTGTTCGATCAGCTCGGCGATGTTTTCTTCGGCCGTGGTCAGCGTTTTGCCGTCCTTGATCAGCACTTCGTTCTGTTCGGCGATGACGCTCCACACCAACTGCGCCCACTCTGACGGGTGCTGTTTGCCCTGCCGGATCGAAATCAGGAACAGTTGCTGGAAGCGGCTGACCGTGACGCCACCGCCGGTGACCGGGCTGCTCAGCACTTGAATGTTGGCGTTGTACAGCGAGCGTTTGCACAGTTGCAGGTTGAACGCGGCGCAGCGTTCGTACACCCGCGCCTCGATGGCTTCGCTCTGGCAGGGGGCTACCGCGCCCATGCCGACCAGAATGGCGAGGGCTTGCTCGAGATCGTCATAGGCCATCGGCGCCACCGCGGCGAGCAACTGCTGCATGGTTTTGGCTTCATACATCTGCGCCGCCAGTGCGTCGAGCAGCGGGCCGTAGATTTCTGGCTGCAGTGACGCTTCGCCCGCCGGGCCGGTGACGCTGGACGCGACGCTTTCTGCCGGGCGCAACAGGATAAACCGCGTATCGAGCATGCGCGAGCGGCGCTCGACGGTGCTAAGCCGGTTGGCGCCGCGCACATACAGATCGCGACGGAAAGACTGGTTGACGAAGTAGTCCCGCGCTTGCTCACGCATCAGCGGATGCTCGATGCCTTCAAGAAAGGCCAGGCCTTCGGCGCTCAGGTTGAGTGCATCGACCGAGTCCAGCGGCGTCGCCGTCGTAGCGTAATCGAGCTTGGCCGGGGCCAACGCGTCGGCCATGTCGGCGAAATACATGCAATTCCAGTCACGATTGAAATATTCGTGGGCGACGTACTGGCGATCCTGGCCTTTGATGGTCTGCAGCCTGGCGCCCAGATGCGGTGCAGCAATGGCGTATTTCGGGTTGGCCGCCAGCAACGCTTCGGAAAATTGCAGCGCGGCATCGATGCGCTGATCGGCGCGCGTCGAGTGATTGGCAAAGCGGTCGTGCAGGCTGAACAGTTGACGCAACGGCGCTGAAGGCGACCAGCCCGGAAACGCGTTGTAGCTGACGTACAGATGACCACCCGGCTTGAGGTGGCGCCGGGCGAACTCGACAATCAGCTTCTGATTGTCACGGCTGACCCAGGTCCAGATGCCATGCAGACTGATGCTGTCGAACTGCGGCAGATCATCGCGCGCCAGCAGTTGCTCGAAGCTGTCGTCGTACAGCTGCGCACCGTTGTTGCCGAGGTTTGCCAGCTCAACGGCGTGGGCGGCCTGGCCCGGATGAAAGTCGGTGCCGACAAAGCCGCCCGGATTGGCCGTGGCGTGGATATTGATCGACACACCCTGACCAAAACCGAGTTCGCAGTGATAACCGTCGGCACTGTCCAGACTGGCAAAACCACGCAACAACAAGCAGTAGCGCTGGAACACCGGATTGATCTCCCGGCTATAGCTGTAGGTGTAGCCTTCGTCGGTGAAATAGCCTTCGTTCCAGGCGTTGCTCATGGTTGCAGACTCTTGTATTGGAAGTGAAAGTCGCTCTTATAAGGGGTTGTGGCTGCGCACGACAAGCAGAAAATCTGCGCCTGTGCAGTCAGCGGTCAGTGGGCAGACCCGTTCACGCCAGACGCATGCCCATCTCGAATGCACGCGTCTCGAAGCCGAACTCGGTATAAATGCGTGCCGCGCGTTCGTTGAACGGCCAGACGGTCAGGCGCAAATCGCTGGCCCCGTGCTCGACGGCCCAGTCTTTCACCCGCTGAATCAGCGCCAGACCGATGCCCTGGCCCCAGAACTGTTCCGCGACACACACCGAGCCAATACGCACGACGTTCTGCGGCTGCATCAACGGCCCGACACTGGCCGACAGATTCGCAGTAATGAACGCCGCTGCCCGCTCGCCGACATGGGCGATGAACGCCACGCTCCCCGGCTTCTCGAAAATTCCCGACCAGTGTGGCAAGTCACGGGAAAAATCTTCGGTGGCGGCGGCGTAGATGTCGGGGCGGGCGGCGTGGTGGACCGAATTGAGCAATTGGCCCAGCTCACACATCGACAGCGCATCTTCGACGGTGGCGGCTCGGTAGGTAATGACTTCATCCATGACGGGTAACGCTCCTTGGCAATGTAGGGGATTCGTTCACTAGGGCAGGGGGCTTGTGTCGTATTCAAGCTGTTTTATTGGCAGCACTTTAGCAAGGTTGCAAGTCAGCAGGTACAGACGCGCAGTGACCTGCACCTGGGTTGCTTTTTCAGGCCAATCTGTACATTGAATCCTGCTGCGATAAACCAATAATCGAGCGCTCGAATATCTTGGATATTGGGCACTGTATGGACACTCTACGCATTGATCGCGACTCACAGGCAGTCGACTTCGGGAGGCGCGCATGAGCCTTCATTTGCGCACCAAGCGCCTGACCGTGCCGCAATTGGTGGCGATGAAAGGCCAGGAGAAAATCGTTTCCCTGACGGCGTATTCCAGCGCGATCGCCAAGCTGATCGATCCCATCGTCGACTTTATTCTGGTCGGTGATTCCACGGCCATGGTCGGTTACGGCCGTCCCTCGACGTTGAGCATGCAGCTTGAGGAAATCATCGGCCACACCCGCGCGGTGGTCGACAGCACGCGGCTGGCCTGCGTGATTGCCGACATGCCGTTTGGCAGTTATCAGGAGTCCCATGAGCAGGCGTTTCGCAATTGCGCGCAGGTGCTGGCCCGCACCGGTTGCGATGCGGTCAAGCTGGAAGCCAACAAGGCTTTGGCGTCGACCGTTGAATTTCTCGTGGCGCGCGGTATTCCGGTGATGGCGCACGTTGGGCTGATGCCGCAGTTCGTCAACGTCATGGGCGGCTTCAAGGCACAGGGCCTGACCGCTGAGACCGGCGCGCTGATTGCCGAAGACGCTCGCGCCAACCTCGACGCCGGCGCCTTCAGTCTGGTGCTCGAAGGCGTGGCTGAAGGGGTGGCCCGGCAGATCACTCTGGAGTCGAAAATGCCTACCATCGGCATTGGCGCCTCGCCAGCCTGCGACGGGCAGGTGCTGGTCACCGAAGATGTCCTCGGCCTGAGCGGTGAGCAGCCGCCGCGCTTCGTCAAACAATATGCCGATGTCGGCGCGGTGATTCGGGATGCGTGTGCGCGTTTTGCCGACGATGTGCGCGATGGCCGGTTTCCGGAGGCGCGGCATTGTTATGGATTGTGAGCGCGGCTAGGTTGCTGCGTCGATAGCCTGAGCCAGTGCTGTCAGCGCCTGGGCAATGTCCTTGTCCCAGTCGAGGGTGTAGCTCAGGCGCAGGTGCTGCTGCCACGCCCCTTGCTGGCTGAAGATTTCCCCGGGGGCGATGACGATGCGCTCGGCCAGCAAGCGCTCGAACACTCGCCGCATCTCTATCGGGCGCAACACCTTGAGCCAGAAACTGGCACCGCCGTGCGGGACGACCATTTGCCAGCGGCCATTGGCGTGTTGCTCAAGCAACGCCTGCATCTGTTGCATGCGCTGCAGCAATAGCGTCTGCAGCGTTTTCAGGTGCGGGTCGATGCGTTTGGACAGGTAGAGCCTGGCGATGGCTTTCTGTCGGATCGTCGAGAGACGAAAGCCGCGCTCAAGAAAGGATCGTTGCAATTGCGGCCCTTGCTGGCGGCACAGGACATAGCCGTAAGGGGCTTCGGCGCCGATGATCTTATCGAAGGTCGAAAACACCAACAGTCTGTCCGGATCGGCAAAGTCGCGATAGCGCGGGGCTGAGGGGGAGAAGCAGAACTCGCCCCAGGTGTCGTTTTCAAACAGCCAGATCTCGCGCTCGGCCAGCCATCGACAGATCTTCTGTTTATCCTGCGCCGGCATCAGCCCGCCCTGGGGGATATTTACCGTCGATGAGAGTACGGCGAGGCGCACCGGTTCGCGCGTGAGCACTTCATTGAGTGCGGGCAAATCGAAGCGCCCGTCGTCGCCGAGGGGAATTTCGATCACGCGAATCTTCGCGGCCTGCAACTGACGCAAAATCGCCCACGAGCAGGGCGATTCCACCAGTGCGACGCTGCCATTGAGGTCCAACGCAGTCAGCGATATCTCGAACACGCTGCGCAAATCCGCGCCGATGTACACCTGCTCGGCCTGCCAGTAATTTTCAGCGGAGCGGGTGTAGCGTTCGGCCACGGCAGCGCGCAATTCGGCCTCGCCGAATGGCTGATAAAGCGGCGCGTGAGACTGCGGGTATTGGCGAGTCAGTTCGCGCTCGATCATCAACAGTGGGCTCTGCAGCGACAACAGCATCGCCGGCGCATCGCTGCTCAGCGCGAGCATGCCAGGCTGACGGGCGCTGGCGAACACGCTGTCGAGCAGGCTGGCCGAAGTGGCACTTAGCGGCGCTGACGCTACTGCGCGGGTGAAATAGCCGAACTTGGCTTTGGCATAAATCCGTCCCTCGTCTTCGAGAAGCGCATAGGCGTACTTGGTCGTCGACACCGAAACGCCCAGGCGCAACGCCAGTTGGCGCAAAGACGGCAGTTTCTGCTCGCCGGCGCCGGAGGCTGCCTCGATCAGACCGATGAGGTAGTGGTAGACCGCCTGATAGGCGAACGAGGTATCCCTGTGTCCTGTCACCGCTGTTTTCCTTGATAGTCAGCCATCTCACGGGCGAGGGGTGATTTTCCGTTGCCCGAGTTGCCCGGAATGACGATGCGCTGCAGGTGCAAATCCCTTGCTGCAAGCGCGGGAGCTTAAATCATCTTCGAGGGCGGATCACGATTTGGCTGCTGTCGGAAAAAAACGCTGGGGGCGGCAGGCGCTGAGGGCAGGGGACATCTTGTGGTCGATGATCTCCTCGCTGGCCAGACGTCCGACTATCGCCGCCAAAGTCACTCCGGGATGCATCGCGCAAACATACAGACCGGCGACCCCGGGCACGTAGCCAATGATGGGCACGCCATCGGCGGGCATGGGCCTGAGCCCGACAGCTACTGTCTGCGGCTCAATGGCGACGACGCCGTTAAGTTCGTTGCGGATGGCTGCGGCGGTGCGCAATGCGATGTCGGCCGGCAGGTTGCCCGGCGTATCGCCGAGGTAATCTTCAGCGGCCAGCAACGTGCCGTCGACGGCTTGCCGAACTTCCATCGCAGGGCTGGAGATGATGCCTTGCACCCGGTTTGGTTCGGTTTCGTAGCGGATGAAAATGGCCGGAGAAGCGTTGATGGGAAGGGAGACATCGAGCATTTCGGTCAGTTTGCTGATGCCAGTCCCTGCGGCAAGCACGACAACGTCGGCCTCGATGGTGCCCGTCGCGGTCACAACGCCGCGAACCACAGCGTTGCAGGTTACGAAACCCGTCACCGACGTCTGCGTAACTGTTTTCGCCCCAAGCGCCTGGGCGCCGGCAATCAATTCATGAGTGGCCTGCACGGCATCCAGCGCGCCTTCTTCCGCACGGTACAACGCATAAGGTGGGGGATGCTTGAGGTTGGGTTCGCGAGCAATAATCTCGGCGCGTGATAACAGCGCCGCCGAATTTCGCTGCGCTGTGGTCTGGCGGGTGTTTTCGCTATAAGACAAAGCCCCTGTCCACTCGATCCGCAGACCGGGCAGCTCGGTTTCGAGGCGGTGGTATGCCTCGATGGCAGCACTGCGCAGCGGCGCAATCGGGTCAAGCCCTTGATGCGCCACAGTGATCCAGGCAAATGAGCGTCCCGTGACGCCGCTGGCGATATCCTGCGCCTCAATCAGCGTCACCTGCGCACCCTTGCGGGACAGGTGATAGGCGAGGGATGCGCCGACGATCCCGGCACCGACCACTACGACGCGCTTGCCGGCTGCAATTGTCATTCTCGACTCCCTGTCGTTGATCGTTGGCTCCTGCCGAGAATACGCGACAAAAAACAGGCTGTAACCGTGGCGAGAAGCAAACTTCCTCGCCACGGTTTTCTGTTAGCGACCCGAATTCGACACCGTGCCATGAGCGACATGCTTGGGCCCCGCCAGCGCCCACGCAATCAACCCGAACAACGGCACAAACACGATCAACACAATCCACACGCCCTTGTTGCTCGATTTCCCCTCGCTCTTGCGCACCCGATTGATGGCCCAAAGTTCGATGAGCAGAAGAACTGCCGCCAGTACGATCCACACGGTTTCGATTTGCATTGGCTACCTCCTGATGGTCTATGCGTTAGGTGGCGTGTGGTGCGACGGGTTCATTTCTTTTTATCCAGTGCCGCGAGTTGGCGCGCCAGGTCGAGGGCGACGCGGCCGCTGTTCAGTGTCGGCAAGAGGTGGGTGAAGGGGATGTCGATCAGGCAGTTTTCGCGCACGGCGCGCAGTTGCGAGAGGACCGGGTCGTGGTTCAGCAGATAGCGTTTGCGGCTGGCGGGCGACCATTCGGCGTCGGCCAGCAGAATCACGTCCGGGTCGCTGACCAACAAGGTTTCGCTGCTGACGGTGACCCGGTATTGATTGATCTCGGCGAACACATTGCGCGCGCCGGCAGCGGCCAGTAACGGCGTGACAAAACCACGCCCGCCTTCCGAGTCGAGGCCTTTGACCTCGCTGTCGAGGTAGAACACCGACAGCGGTTTACCCTGGCCGATCAACGCCTTGGCACTGGCCAGATCAGTGTCCATGGCATCGATCAATGCTTGGGCCTTTTGCTGTTTTTGCAGCACGGTGCCCAAGGTCAGCAGGTCATTGCGCACATGCCCGAAGTAATCCAGCGAATGCCCGTTGCACGCCGATTCCAGCAAATACGAGCCGACACCGTTACTCGCCAGGCCCGAACGCGAGCTCACGCCGTGACCGAACGCCGTGGCGAAGCCACCGATCACCAGATCAGGTTTCTGCGCGTAAAGCACCTCACTGGACGGGTACTGCCGGGCGATCACCGGCACACCGACATACTCGGATTGCCGCTGAGCGGAACCGGTGTCATCCAGATACGCGACGCCAACCAGCGACGCGCCGGCGCCTAATGCCAGGACAATGTCCGCCGCATGTTGATTGAGCGCGACGATGCGTGAAGGCTGCTCCGCGCGCCAGACTTCGCCACAATTGCGATAACTCTCGGCGACAACATTTGCCGAGCAGAGCAGGGCGCACAGCAGCAACGCCAACCTGCTCATGGATGCGCCTTGATCAGCAAATCCTCGACCACCTCGCCGCCGACCAGATGCCCGACAACCAGGCGCTGCACGTCGTCCTTGTTGTGCACGCCGTACCAGCATCGTTGCGGATACACCGTGACGATCGGCCCCAGATTGCACGGAAACTGACAGTGGGTGCGCGTCAGCAACACACCGCCCGGCGTTTCAATGCGCTGATGTTCGAGCAGATGACGGCGCAGCGTCTTCCATAATTGCAGGGCGCCGCGCTGGGTGCAGCGCGGGCCGGTGCAGAGAAACACGTGGTGCGCGTGCGCGGGCACCTGCGACCAGTCCGGGTGGCTGTCGACGCCGTCGATGGTTTTGATGTCACTCATCAGAAACGGTACGTGTAGCGCACTTCGGAGGTGAACGGCCGGCCGAGGTTGTCGACGTTGCTTGCGCGGCTGGTGACGTAATCGCGGTCGAACAGGTTCTCGACCAGCAGGCTCACGCGGTGCTGATGCGCGCCGTCGAGGTAGCGATAGAGGTCGGCATCGACCACCGTGTAGTTGCCGTACTCGACCTGTTTCGAGCTGATCACATTGCGGATGTAGCGGATCGCACCGCCGGCACCCCACAGGCGGTTTTCCGATTCGTAGCCGACACGCGAGCGGGCGAAGAAACTCGGAATGTCGTTGAGGGTCACGCCCGTGCGTGATTCGGTGAGGTTGCGGGTCATGTCCGCTTGCAGGCTCCATTGCTCGTTGAGCGTCAGTCTGGCGTCAGCCTCGAAACCGCGCATCTGGATCTGGCCCTGGCCGTTGACCCACTGGATGTCGTCGAGGGTGATCAGATCGTCGATCTTGCGCTTGAACAGCGTCACGCTGGCGTTGAATTCGCGATCGAGCAGCAAGCCTTTGTAGTCGACGCCGAGTTCGGCGTTGCGGCTTTTCTCCGGTTTGAGGTCGCGATTACCGAGCTCGTCGCCCGGCTCGTTGACGAACAATTGTTCGGCGTTCGGCAGCTTGTACGCGGTGCCGTACTGGCCGCGCAGGGCCCAGTGCTCGTTGAGGTCATACAGCGAAGTGAGCATGCCGACCGTGGCGCTGTCGCCACCGGCCATGGCTTCGTGGCGAACGCCGATGCTCGGGTGCCAGTCGGGCAGGGCGTCGATCTGCGGACGCAGTTGGGTATACACGGCGTGGGCTTCGGCCTTGTCGTTGTCGATGATCAACACATCGTCCTGGCCCTTGAACCATTGGTTGTCGGTGCCGAACACCAGCACGTGGCCGCCCGCCAGTTCGGCCTTGCCTTCGGCCTGCACACCCCAATCGGTGAAGCCCCAATAGTCGTTGTGGTTGATGACTTTGGTGCCACCGCCCGCGACGTTGTTGATGCGCGTATAGCGCGTGTCCCAGTCGTTGATATGAGCTTTGACGAAGTAGCTCAGGTGCTCGTTGACGCTCTGTTCGAAGGTCGCCGTGGCGATTTGCTGGACGCGGTCGTTGGTGGTTTTGTGGTTGTCGACCGGGCGGGCGAAATCGAGGTTGGCGTCGGCGTATTGGTAGAACAGTTCCAGCCGCGAATCATCGCCGAACGACTGAATCGCCTTGCCACCCAACGTGGTCACTTCGTAGGCACGGTTCTTCGCAGAATCGTTTTTCATGTCGCGATTGCGAAACGGCTGATAACCGTCGGACACGTTGTGGCTGACATAGGCGAGCAAGCCGAGATCGCCGAAACCATTGCTGAAGATGTTTTCGACCCGCGCATCCTCGGTGGTGCCACCGAAAGTATCCACGCCCATGTTCACTTCGCCAGCGGCTTGGCGAGACTGCGGGCTGCGCGTGACGATGTTGATCACCCCCGACACCGCTTGCGTGCCGAACAGCAGGCTTTGCCCGCCCTTGAGCACTTCGATGCGTTCGATCGCGTTGGCCGGCAGGGTGTCCAGATACAGGCCGCCGTACAGGCGATTGTTCAGGCGCACGCCGTCGAGCAGGATCAGCGTGTCGTCGTTGCGCCCGCCGAGAAGCGAGTAGGTGCCGTAGTCGAACGGACCGTTTTTCGGCGCCACGTACAGACCGGGAATGAACATCTGCATGACACGGCTGACATCGGCGCTGGGGCCGGCGCGCTCGATCTGCTCGCGGGTGACGATGTCGACCTTGCTGCCGAATCTGGCCATGTCGGCGACAGTGGTGGACTCCACCGAGGGCGCGGAAACGATTTGCTGATTGAGTTCCAGAGGGGCGTTGTCGGCCAGCAGCAGAGGGCTGAACAGGCAGCCGAAAAACACAGTTGGAGCAGAGGTGTTGAAAGGTCGAATCATTGTCTTCTCGAAAAGAAACTTCGCAGAAGAGCATGCAGGAGAAGGCATCGCGCACACGCCGACACCGGCCCATGCCCGCCCACCGCAGGATTTTGCCAAACAGATATTTCGGGCCGGTCTCCGGGCTCGCGCGTATCGAGGCTTTCACCTTCCCATGGCCGTCTGGCCACAGTGGTGTATCGAAAGCATCACGCGCATACCGTTGCGGGGGCAGCACCGGACTTGTTCGAAAAGAACGTACCGGTTTCCCGTTTCACCCCATGCACGGCGGCATGGGACACCTGAAACTGGGCGGCATCTGAACATTCGAAAGACCGTTCGTCAACTTGCCCGAGAGAACCTCGATAAATCTTGAAAGAACAATCTGCGGCGTTTTTTGCAAGAGCAACTAAGGTCTACAGCGGAGAGCAGTGGTGGTTTTTCGCCATCAGGGCAGGGGTGTGGGAGGGGATCCGGGATGATTCAAATTTCTGCAAAACAATATGAAGCCCTTACCTTGGCTTCTGATCTGCGTCTGTCGGAGGACATGGAGCAGCATGTTTATGCGCATCTCCCTTCTTATGCAGAGGAACATGGACGAGCCGGCGTGAAGCAAATCGTGCAGGCTGCGATAGCACGTTCCAGGCAGTGGCAGCTGTCGAGGCGTGCCACTTTTCAAATGCTGAATCTATTGTGCCTGTACGGCAATGAGTTCGAGAGCGATGCCCAGTGCCAGTGGCTGGTGGATGTATTGAATGATGAAGCGTTCGGAGATATGTCAGCCAGGATGAACATGGCGCAAAGCGAGGCGCTTGGAAAGCTGGCTATTGATCAGGAAGAATCTTGAAAGGAGTCGGGAATCGTGGGTCAAAAAAGGAAAACAGTGGGTGAGCCGCATCCGGCGTTCTCCGCTGCCGCCGCACAGGATTCAAACGGCGTTGCGGTTGTGCCGGTTGAGATATGTCCTTATAAAAAAGGAGTGCCGCTAAAGCTCGCATTCTGGAACGTGCAGAATTTCACTGGAGATTTAATCCGGCATGGCAAGAACGTCACCAAGACGCCACTGTCAGCGCCGAGAAATCAGGTGCGAATAGAATTTATCGCCAAAGCGATTAAAACCCTGAATCTGGATGCGTTGGCTCTCATGGAGTTGGGGTCAGACGGCGAGACAGTGATGAGGGGCATTACCGAGAAGTTGAATGCGGAAAAAGAGGGAGTGTGGAACAGTACCTTCAGTCTGGAAAGCGGCGCCAGATTTGAATACCCTAAGCTCATAAAAATCAATATCTATACTTATAAGGATTACGAAAGACAGTTGAGTTCGTTGAGACTGACGCTAAAGCACTACGATGTCACTCATTTCGAGGCTGGTGCGATGGCTGGCTTGGAAATGCGTATTCGTGGGCATAGAGAACTCGATGCTGACTTCAATTCGGAGGTGAGGGAAGCGCTGGAAAGTATCGAGGAAATCGCTAACGGCTGTTCGCCTGATGCTGAAGCGAATGCTATCAAGAAGCTTGAAGAGTTTTTAAAAGACGTTAAGAAAGATAAGCCGTTGCATCAGATGTTGTCCGACATGCTGACCGCGGCCCCATCAAATGTGGGAGATATTCAGCAGAGAATAATCGACTGTGACAGCACGTGCAGTGTCGCCCCTGATACGGCGGTTGCCATTGCAATTGCACATCGTGGAGGAACGCTGGAACTTACGCTGAAAGCGATTCACCCTGTGCCAGAAGAAGGATTGTTTGTCGCGCTCCGATATTTCAAGGTGATCGACGGATATTATGAACGCTATGGATGTGTTTTTCGCACTGAGCTGACTGAGTCGTCAATTAGCCATAAACTGGTTTATTCCGATGTGTGGAAAATAGGCGAAAAGACCAACAGTCGCCAGGCATGGGCTTTCAATCTTTCTGTAGGAGGGAAACAGGTCAGTGCTTATTTGATTCACTCCATGTTTGGTATTGCCACAACTAAAATACGGAGTGAGCCAACTGCCATGGATGATGTGACTGAAGACGTCGAAATGGCACCTGAGCAAGCTCTCGAGGAGGATGAGGGGAAAGTCATCAGTGAAACGCTTAATGAATTGCGTGTCCGGACGTTGATTGCGCAGGCGGATGTCGCCAATAAATCTGAATATCCACCTGTTTTTATTATGGGGGATACTAATATCGCGACCAGTCATTTGGAAGATGCTATCGGAAAGATGAAAGCTGTGGGCTATGGCTATATGTCTGGAGGAGTAAAAACCACACTTAAGGCAGAAACTACCATACTGTATAAGTCTGGTGGCGCCCCTTCCGAATATTTTAATCAGCCATACGATGCGGTTTATCAGCGCAAAGATACCGTCGAGGATTTTCTTACCAGTGTTTCTTATCCATTTGATGAGCAGCTATATGGCATTTTTAATGAGGCTCTGGGCAGTAACGAGCATGTCAAGAACTGGTATTTAGAACTTCTGGTTCTGAAGTTGTCGTGTGTGACCGACTTGTTCAAACTTAGACGTTACAGTGAGTGGGAAAATGTTTTTTTAACTGCCGCTAGTCGTGCAACGTTTTCTCATGAGTTTAAAGGTGATGAATATATTGCAGCGTCTAAAAATTTAAGTGCGCAACTGAAGAAGCAAGAAATAGAAGACGTGCGGTTGAAAAATGCGCTTGCTGTCTATCATGAGGTGGTCAGTTGCAAAGCAAAGATTTTTGCTTTGTTTCATAGAAAATTTATCAGTGATCACCGAATTGTGGTGATGGATATTATATTAAAAAATGAAGTTTTCAACGCAGGCGAATCTCGAAGCAGTAATGCACAAGATGAGGGGGAAGTAATAAAAAAACAACGTAGGGGGTTAGGCACCTGAGCTGTTTTGAATTCCGTAAACCCTTTGACGCACCACGTTCACTGCTTCAGCGGGTTACCGGCAAGGCTTCGATGGCGACATCCACGGCTATGACGCGATGCTCGGCTTCAAGATCAACTTCTAGCCACGCCGAGCATTGCGGGAGCGAACTCAGGCGCTCATTAATTGCTTGAGGTGCAGCAACAGGATGATGGTCTTGCCGTCCATGATCCGGCCGTCATTGACCATCGCCAGCGCCTCGTCAAATGGCAGCTCCAGCACTTCGATGTCTTCACCTTCTTCGGCCAGGCCGCCGCCGGCGCTGATGCGATCTTCGGGATGGTATTCACCAATGAAAAAGTGCAGACGCTCGGTGACCGAGCCTGGGCTCATGAACGCTTCGTAGACCTTGCGCACTGACCTGACGCGGTAGCCGGTTTCTTCTTCAGCTTCGAGGCGGATACGTTCTTCTGGGCTGGCGTTATCGAGCAGCCCGGCAGCGGTTTCGATCAGGTAACCGTCATGACCGTTGACGAAGGCCGGGATGCGGAATTGTCGGGTGAGGATGACCGTGCGTTGCGCCAGGTTGTAGAGCGCGATCGTCGCGCCATTGCCGCGGTCATACACCTCGCGGGTCTGCGCCTGCCAACTGCCGTCGCGGCGCTGAAGTTCGAAGTCGATCTTTTTCAGGATGTACCAGTTATCCGAGAGCAGATGCTGGGCGACAATTCGCACATTGCGATGGTTCATGGGCAGAGATCCTTATGGGCTATCCGTGGATTATCGTGAATAATCAAAAGCTCGCAACGGCATCGCAGGTGCCGGTCAAGTCAGTCAGGGAAGCGTTTCATGGCATTCAGGGTGTTGGTGGTCGGTGGCTACGGTAACTTCGGCAGCATCGTGTCCAGGCATTTGGCGCAAATGGCCAATGTGGCGCTGGTGATCTCGGGCCGCGATCCAGGCAAGTTACAGCGTAAAGTCGATGCATTGAATGGTCAGTCGGGGCGCGTCGTCGAAGGTTGGTGCGGCGATGCCATGGGTAGCGAGTTTGGCTGCGCTTTGCGTTTGCTGAACATTCAACTGGTCATCCACACTGGCGGCCCGTTTCAGGGGCAATCCTATGCGGTGGCCGAGAGCTGCATCGAGGCCGGCGTCAACTACTGCGACCTGTCCGACTGCCGAACGTTCGTCAACGGCATTGGCGTACTCGATGTTCGGGCCAGGCAAGCCGGCGTGGCGATCCTCAGTGGTTGCAGTTCGGTGCCAACGCTGTCGTCGGCAATCATCGACGAACAACGCCAGCGTTTTTCGCGCATCGATTCGATCGAGCATGGCATTTCTTCTTCGGCGAAGATGCCGGGGCTGTCGACCATCGAGGGTGTACTCGCTTACGCCGGCAAGCCGATCAAACAATTGAAGAACGGCAAGGTGCATGAAGTGCTCGGCTGGCAAGACCTGACCTTGCGCAAGATGCCGCAACTGGGCACGCGTCTGCTGGCCAATGTCGACGTCCCGGACATGGACATCTTTGCCCGCCGCTATGGCGCGCAAACTCTGAGCTTCAAGGCCGGCGCGGGTCTGAAACTCGGCGGTGTCGCCAACGGCTTGCTGGCTCAGGCATTGAAGATTGGTCTGCTCCGCGACCACGTTAGTTGGGCCGCCAGGCTGCATCGGCTAGGGACGTGGTTCGAGCGTTTTGGCGACGGTAAAAGCGCGATGTACATCGACGTTCAGGGCATTGGCGTCGAGGGCAAACCGCTGACGATGACCGCGCAACTGACCGCCCTCAACGACAAAGGCCCGGAGATCCCCAGCTGTGCTGCCGTGGCGCTGGCAGCAAAAATGGCCCAGGGTTATCTGCCGTCAGCCGGCGCGCGACCGTGCGTGGGCGAAGTCAGCGTCGCTGAATACCTGGCGGCGATCAACGATCCCGACAACCTGAGTTTGTCCGTGCAGTTCTCCGACGGGCAGATTTGAAATGCTCTACCTGTGCCTGAAATACCTGCATGTGATCGCCGCGATTTTTCTGTTCGGATTCGGCATGGGCTCTTATCTGTACTTGATCGCCGCCAGCCGCACAGGCAATCCGCAAGTGATTGCGCACGTGGCGCGCATGGTCGTGCGCTTCGATACGTGGATCACTACACCTGCCGGTTGCGTGCAAATCATCAGCGGCTATTGGCTGATGAGGCTGTCCGGGCTGCCGATGACCACGGAGTGGATACTGACTTCGCTGATCATTTTCTTCTGCGTCGGTTCGTTGTGGCTGCCGGTCTTGCTGCTGCAGAAGCGCCTGCACGTGATGGCGTCGAACGCGGGAGCGGCGGGGACGGGCCTTGATGCGCAATTTCACGACGTGTACCAGAAATGGTTCTGGATGGGCGTTGCCGGGTTTCTCGGGATGTTCGTGATTGTGCTGATGATGGTGACGAAGATGACGCCTGTGCAGTTGTTCGAGTTGTTGCTTTAACGCAATTTCCGAAGCCCGGCGCGTGCGCGCAAGGCCGTTAGCGAGCCTTCAAAAAGCGTTGTTCATGATCAGGACTCGGCAACAGGCACGTGTCGTACTTGCCGAACAGCCGATAACGATTCAGCGCAATGCGATCGTAAGCCCAGTCGCGCAGCGTGCGTGGCAGCAGGCGCAGCAGCTGGAAAGGCTGCCAACGGGCGGGCAATTGGCTGACGACTTCAAGGAATGCATCCGAGCGTTCCCAGTAATTGCGGTCGCGAATCACCGCCATGGTGTCGAACTGATCAATCGGCAAACCTGCCCACGCCAGCAGCGCCTGCCCCTCGGGTGACTGCACCGCAGCGAGGCGCACGCGGTGCTGGTGATCATGCCGGATCAGGAACTTTGCCCAGCCATTACAAAGCTTGCACACGCCATCGAACAACACCACCGTCTCGCCGGGTTTGAGCAGGGGTGCTGGAGAAGGGCGGGTCTGAGCAGCCATGGGCGGGGTTCCGTTGCGTTGGGGTTGTTCACGATCATAACGGTGGGCTGGCGCAATTGCTCAGCAGATTTTCCTCGCGGGGACGACAACCCGCGCGAGTTTTCGCAGATTGTCGGCAGTTATCTGGTCAAGGATCTGAACGAGTAAATCAGCGTTTGCCCGTGAATCGTCGTGGGGGCATTCATCGCCATTTTGGCAACAGTGTTTGTCCCCTCGGTCGATTTTTCCACGCGGCGTCATCCCATAGCATCGTTCTCAAGCCGCCAGCACTAACGCTGAAGCGGTCACTCAACGAGAACGGTGAACATCATGAGCATGAAAAAAATCGCCTTGGTTTTAGTGCTTGGCAGCTTCGGTGCGCAGGCTTATGCGGCTTCTTCGCAAGGCCAGGAAACCCCGGTTGAAACCTACGGCTACTCGAGCAAACTCGACATCGAACACGTGATCTCGATCACCGAGCCGGCCAACGAATGCGCGCCAGTGCCGGTGCAGATGACTTACGAAGATTCGCAGGGCGAACGCCATGTCCTGCAGTATCAAGTGATGGGAACTGGCTGCTCCAGTTGAGCCGTTGCAGACCGTGGAGGGTCGACACTCCGCCTCTGCTGCACTCAGTTTTCTGCAGTTTGCGCAGCACGTTCATCCGACGCCAGTAATTGCGGTATCGACTGTTTCAGAAATTCCACCCAGGTTCTGATCTTCGCATCGACGAACTTGCGCGACGGATAGATCGCGAACAGGTTCAACTCCTCCAGCCGATACTTCGGCAGCACCCGCACCAATGTTCCCGCCCTCAGGCCATCCACGGCCGATGCAATCGGCTGAATACCAATCCCCATGCCTTTTCTGATCGCGATGGTCATGCCGTCGGCCGTGTTGATATGGAACGGCGACAGCGGAATGGTGATGGTTTCCATGCCTTGTGGTCCTTCGAACGTCCAGTGCTCGACCGGCATCACCGTGTTGACGATCCGCAGGCACTCATGTTCGCTAAGCGCTGCGGGAGAATCCGGCATGCCGAGTTTCTGCACATACGCGGGCGAGGCGCAGAGGATGCTGTAGGTCATGCCCAAGCGCTGCGCGACGAAGCCTGAGTCAGGCAGGTCGCGGGCCAGCACGATGGACATGTCGTAACCTTCTTCGAGCAGGTCCGGGACGCGATTGGTCAGGGTGAGGTCGAACATCACCGTCGGATGAATCTCGCGGTAACGCGCAATGGCATCGATCACGTAGTGGTTGCCGATGGCTGACATCGCATGGATTTTCAAACGCCCGACGGGCAGTGTCTGCGCAGTGCCGGCTTCTTCGTCGGCCTCGCGGACGTCATCGACGATTCTTTCACAGCGTTGCAGGTAGCGCAGTCCCGCTTCGGTGAGCGCGAGGCGGCGGGTGGTGCGGTTGATCAAGCGTGTGTGCAGTCGGGCTTCGAGAGCAGAAACCGCTTTCGAGACGTTGGTCGTGGTGGTGTCGAGCAGTTCGGCGGCGGCGGTGAAGCTACCGCTCTGAGCGACGGCGATGAAACAACGCATGCTCTGGAAAACGTCCATCGTGGTCGTCTCGGTGTTGAGTCGTTGATGATAAAAAGCGGCCTTGGAGCAGGCCGCTGATGTTTCGCGGGTCATGCTTTTCGGGTCATGGCTTTCGGGCAATAAACCCGGGTACGCCGGTTTCTACCACTGAATTGAAACGGATTCGCGTGCTGATCTCTCCCTTGATCTCAAGCATCGCGCGCTGGGGCAATGTGGCGATAGCAAAGTTTTCCTGAATACGGCTCGGCGTCGCCGAGGTGGTCAGAAATGCCGTACCACGCTGCACCGCCCACGCCAGCGCCACTTGCGCCGGGGTTTTCTGCACGTTCCGGGCAATGCTCGTCAGTACAGCATCTTCGAGTACGTTCGGCTGCATGCCATGCCCCAGCGGGGCGAACGCGAGAAGAATAATCCCGTGCTGTTGGCAAAATTCCAGCATCTCCCATTCTGGCAGATAGGGGTGCGCTTCGATCTGCACCACGGCCGGTTTGATGCGTGCCGCGGCGACAATCTCCTTCAGCGCCTCGAGGGTGATGTCGGACAGGCCGATGGACTTGCAGCGACCTTCATCGACCAGACTTTCGAGGGCACGCCAAGTGTCGAGCAAGCTGATTTCGCCATCGTAGATGACATGGCCGAAGACGTCTCTAGGGTCCTGATCATCGCCCGGCTTGAAGGCGAATGGCGTGTGGATCAGGTAGCAGTCGATGTAGTCGGTTTGCAGGCGCTGGCAACTCGCTTCAAAGGCCGGCCGAACGCGTTCGGGACGATGGTTGGTGTTCCACAGTTTGGTGGTGATGAAGACGTCTTCGCGGCGTATCTTGCCGGCAGCAAAAACCTCCTGGAACGCCACGCCGATCTGCGCTTCGTTACGGTAGCGCTCGGCACAGTCAAAGTGCCGGAAACCGCTTTCCAAGGCGTATTTGACGGCGGCGGTGGTGGTACTCAAATCGCGAAACAGTGTGCCGAAACCAACGGCCGGCATCGAGCCTGCGCCATTGTTCAACGGCCAGCGAGTGTCGCGAAGCTCATCGTGAAAGGCTTCGTAAGTCATGATTTTCTCCAGTGTCGGTGGTTACAGCGGTTGTTGATCAGCGTGTTCGCGCGTGGCGAGTTTCTGCCCGAAAACACCGACGGAATTGCCGCCCAGCGCGACGAACAATTGCACGGTGTCGAGATAGCGATCGGTCTTCGCGCGGATCTGCCCGAGCAGCGCCTGTTGGTAGGCACGCTGCGCTTCGAGCACTTGCAACAGGCTGTTTTCGCCTTGGGCGTAAGCCTGTTGGTTGAGCTGCAGGCTGCTGCCGGCGGCGCGCAAGGCGTCGTCCTGCGCGCGGTTTTGCTCAGCGCCGTGATTGATCGCCTGCAAGGTGTCCGCCACCTGGCCGAACGACTGAATCACTGTCTGCCGGTAGCGCGCGAGCGAGGCGTTGTAGCCGTCGACCGAGGCTTGGCGTTCAGCCTTGAGCGTGCCGCCATTGAAGATCGGCGCGGTCAAACCTGCCGCCAATCCCCACAGTGCGGCGCCGCCATTGCCTGACGCGGCTTGTGCCAGCGAGGCCGACAATTCGACGCGCGGATAAAGATTGGCGGTCGCGACTCCCACCGCCGCGCTGGCCGTGTGCAGCTCGGCTTCGGCCTGGAGGATGTCCGGACGATTGCGGGCCATTTCCGAGGGCAGGCTGACCGGGAGGTTCGCCGGCAAGGCAAATTCCTCTAGGGCAAAGTCTGGCGCGATCCAGTCTGCCGGGCCTTTGCCCGCGAGGATCGACAGCGCATGCCGCGCCGCATCGCGTTGTTGTGCCAGCGGTGGCAGCAGGGTGCGATCCTCGGCGAGGCGGGTTTCGGCGAGGGACACATCGATCCGCGTGGTGCTGCCGCTCTGCTGGGCGCGCTGCACCAGATCAAGGTTTTTCGCGTCGTTGGCCAACAGTGATTGCACCGCTTGAATCTGCGCGTTGGCCGACGCGAGCAACAGCGCCTGGCGAGCGACATCTCCGGTCAGGGTCAGGTAAGCCGCTTCATAGCGGTGCTTCTGCAAATCGGTCAGCGCCTGTTGCCCTTCGACCTCGCGCTTGAGGCCACCGAAGGCGTCGAGGTCGAACGCCACGCGAGGCCCGATCGCGTAGACATTGGCGATGCTCGGGTCAGCCCCGGTGTGGGTCCGTTGACGACCGGCCGCGGCGGCGAAATCCACCTGCGGAAACAGCGAACCTTCCGCCGCTGCCACAGAGGCGGCAGCTTGGCGGAGGGTTGCGTCGGCGGCCAGCAGTTGCAGATTGCCGTCGATGGCGCGACGCATTACTTGGTCGAGTTTTGCCGAACGCAGGGCCGTCCACCAATCACCGTTGATGCGCTGGCCCATGTCGAAACGCTGTTCGGCGGGTTGACGTTCGGCTTGCTGATCGTAGTGTTGCGACGAACTCGCGGCGGGCCGTTGAAAGTCCGGGCCGACGGTGCAGGCGCTGAGCATCGCCATTATTGCCAATGCGCTGAGTGCACTGGGGAATGCGGAGCGGGTGAAGCGCGTAGACGTTTTCATTGTGCAGACTCCACGAATATCAGTTGGCCGCAGCAGGTTTGCGCAGGAACAACACCAGCGGGCTCACCACGAGCATCGCCAGCATCAGAATCTTGAATTGCCCCATCACCGCGACGAACGCCGCCTGATGGGTCACCAGATGGTTCAAACCTTCCAGCGCCGGCAGCGAGGTCGGCAGCGCCACGCGATAGGGCGTCAACTGACTGACCAGCGCCGAGTGCATCGCCTGGGTGTTGTTGAAGAAAAACAACTGCACTACTGCCACGCCGAGGGTGCTGCCATAGACGCGCATCAGGTTGAACAGGCCGCTGGCCTCCGGGCGCAGTGTCGGGTTGATGGTGCTGAATGCAGCCTTGCTCAGTGCCGGCATGAGAATGCCGAGGCCGACACCCTGGACGAACCCGGTCACCGCCACGGGCGTCCAGTCCATCAATGGCGAGTAACCGAGCATCAGCCAGTTGGCATACACCACCAGGGCAATGCCCACTGCTATGAACGCGCGGGTGTCGACCCACGCCGGCGCCCGGCCCATCAACAGAAACGCACCGACCAGGCCGACACCGCGCGGGATGGTCAGCGCGCCTGTGGTGTCGGGTGGATAACCGAGAATCTCGTCGAGCATCGGCGAGGTCAGCGCCATGGTCGACAGCAGCACGAAACCGAGCGCGAAGAACATCACCGTCGACAACATGAAATTGCGGTCGCGCAGCAACGCCTTGCTGATGAAATGCGCCTTGCTGGTCATCCGATGGACCACGAACAGGTACAGCCCGAGCACACAGGCCAGCGTCTCGATCCATATTTCCGCCGAGTCGAACCAGTCCAGCCGTTCGCCACGGTCGAGGCACATTTGCAGGCAGATCATGCCGAGGGTGAAGGTGGCGAAACCGAAGAAATCGAAGGTTTGGCGTTGATCGGCCTTTTTCTCGCCGAGCAGCAGCGTCACCACCATGAAGATGTACGCGAGCAGTGGCAGGCTGAGGTAGAACATCGGCCGCCAGTCGAAGTACTCGCAGATGACACCGCCGATGCTCGGCCCACTGACGATGCCGAACAGCACCAGCGCCGTCCATTTAGGAGCGAACGCCGGACGTCGCTCGGCGGGCAGCGTTTCCAGCGCAATGGCCATCGACAGCGGCGCCAGTACGCCACTGGCCAGGCCTTGCAGAATGCGCGCAGCGATGAACTCCAGCGGCGTGCTTGCCAGCGTGCCCAGCCAAAGCCCAATGGCGAACGCCAGCAGCGCCAGTTGATAGACCCGCTTCAAACCGAAGCGCGCAGCCAGCCACTGGGCAATCGGCAACGTGATCGCGCTTGCGGCCAGATAGGCGGTGAAGATCCAGCCAGCCTGATCGTCAGTCATCGACAGGCTGCCCTGGATTAACCGCAACGCGGCATTCGGCAACGGCAGGTTGACCGATTGCAGATAGGTCGCCAGCAGGGCAACGGCGTACAACCAGCGTTTGTCAGCGGCGGCGTTCATCACGAATTACCTGCGCTGAGCAACGACTTCAGCGGATACCACCATGGCGTGCGGTGGCCGGTATCGACCTTGACCGTGGCGCTGGTGCCGGAGAACAACGGCAGCGTCGGGTCGGTTTCGTCGAGCTCGAGCCGCACCGGTACGCGCTGCACCACCTTGACCCAGTTCCCGGTGGCGTTTTCCGGCGGCAGCAGGGCGAAATCGGCGCCGGCACCGGGGCTCATGCTGATCACGTGCGCCGGCAACGGCCGATCCGGGTAAGTGTCGAGGGTGATGGTCGCGGACTGGCCCGGGCGCATATGAGTGAGCTGGGTCTCGCGAAAGTTGGCTTCAACCCAGATCTCCCGGTCGGAAATCAATGCGAAGGCCGCGCCGCCGTTGTTGAGGTAGTTGCCGACCTGCAAGTCATCGACTTTGGCGACGATACCGTCGGCCGGCGCGGTGACGGTGGCGTACGACAGATAAAGCTGCGCCTCGTCGAGTTGTGCCTTGGCCTCGCGCACGGTCGGGTGGCGGTCTATGGCGATGTCCGGATTGCCGTTGAGCGCAACCACGGTGCTGGCGATCTGTTGTTCGACCGAGGCGATGCGTTGGCGCGAGACCTTCAAGTCGGTTTCGGCGCGCTCATAAAGGGCACGCGAAACGAACTCGGTGGCGATCAGCGCTTTCTTGCGGGCGAATTCTTTCTGATCGTAATCCGCCGAGGCTTTCGCCGATTGCAGTTCCGCCTGTTGCTGGCGATAGCTGGCCTTGAGCCCGTCGATGCGCAGGCGCGCGTTGCCCAACTGCGCTTCGGCGCGGTCGACGGCAATCTGCAAGGGCTGCGGATCGAGCCGGAACAACAGCTGACCCTTGTGCACGCGTTGATTATCATCGACAGCGATCTCGACCACTTGCCCGGAAATCCGCGCGTTGATCGAAGACTTGGCCACCCGAGCGTAGGCATTGTCGGTGGAGACGAACGGCTCGTTCGCCACGTATTCGCTGTAGCCAATGATGGCGAAGAGCGCGGGAACGCCGCTCATCAATATTGGGCGCAAGCGTTGCTTGAGTGGTTTTTTCGGCGGCGCGTCAGTGAAACCGGGTACTCGCTGGGCGCTCGCTTGTTCTGCGGTGAGATCAATTGGCTGGGTCATGATCTGTTCTTTCCAAATGCTGGAACCTGAACCGGGAATCGGGCCGAGCCGGACAATGACCGGTGACCGCGACGTGATTAATGCTGCAAAAAATCAAATCCGTACGCGGTGGGGGAGGATCGCTCCGTGCCGCTTTTTCTTCGTCGTCACACCCGATTCGAGTGGCGTTACAACAAACCTGCCGATCAAGGAATTTCTGGTTCCTTAATTTTGTGCGATGGTGTAAGAATATGAGCGACGCTCAACCCTTGCAAGGAATTTATACGAGATGGCACAAAATAAACCGACAGCAGCAAAAGGCCGTGGCCGTCCACGCGCCTACGACCCGCAAACAGCGCTGCAACAGGCACTGGGAGTGTTCTGGAATACCGGTTATTCCGGTGCGTCGCTGGACAGCATCGCCAGCGCAGCGGGGATGAATCGTCCGAGCCTGTACGCCGCGTTCGGCGACAAGCACGCGCTCTATATCAAGGCGCTCGATCAATATTGGGCCACCGCGCATGCCGCGATGCAGGCGGCATTGACTGACAGCAGCCTGTCGTTGGCGCAGGCACTGAGCGGTTTTTATGAAGGGCAGTTAGCGATCTATTTTTCCGGTGACGGGCAGCCACGCGGCTGTTTTGCCATCGGCACGGCAACAACCGAAGCCGTCGAGGACCCGGAAATCCGTAATGTGCTGTCAGCCAGGCTGAGCCAGCTCGATGCCGATCTTGAAAAACGCCTGCAAACCGCAATTGATGCCGGCGAGCTGAAAACCGACAGCAATCCTGCGGCGCTGGCGGTGCTGATCTCCTCGCTATTGCACAGCATCTCGATTCGCGCGCGCGCGGGTAAATCCCGTGACGAGTTGGCGGGGCTGGCCGGCGATGCCATCAAGGTTATTTGCGGTTGAGAACGTGTGCGTCGATGCGCGCGGTGATCCACTGGCGACTGTAAGCCAAAACGCTTTCGGCAAACGCCGTCGGAAAGTGGATAAAGCCGTGAGGCGAGGAGGGCAGCAGGTACATCTCGACCGGCGCCGACTGCCGCCAGCGCTCGGCCAGTTCGAGGGTGTCGTCGCGCAACGGATCCAGCTCGCCGGCAAACATCAGCGCGGGCGGGAAGTCGCTGAAATCGCCATACAGCGGCGAAAGTGGGGGCTGCTGGCGCTGCGCGTCACTCAAGTCCGGCGTGAGCAGGCGCAGTGCCGTGACCATGCCGGGGCCGTCCAGCACCAGCGTCTGCGGCGTCGCGGCGTGCACACTTGGCGTGCCGCTCAGATCGTAGACGCCGTAATACAACAGCGCACCGCTGATCCGTTGCAGCAGACCGGGCGATGATTTCAGGGCCAGCAACGTCGCTGCGGCCAGATGCCCGCCCGCCGATTCACCGACGACGATCACCGGCAGATCGGCAAATTCGGCATCGCTCAACAACCCGCGAGCGGCGCACAGGCAATCGTCCAGCAAGCCTTCAATCGGCGTCGACACCGCCAGCCGGTAATCGACCGAGACCACCGTGACCTCGCAGGTATTGACCATGGCAATGTTGAAGTTGTCGTTCATCTGCGCATTGCCGATCACCCAGCCGCCACCGTGAAAATCCAGCACCACACCTTTGGCTTGGCCGTGCGGCCGAATGATCCGCACGGGCACCGCACCGTACATTTTCCGCTCGGCCGTCAGCCCATGTTTGCGCAACTTACCCGCACTGCCGATCTGGCTGGCGCGCAGCAGCGCATGGATCAGCCGAGGCGTAAGGCGATTGCGGATCTTGAAGCGCGGCAGCCAGGCGAGTTTCCGGTTGAACGGGCGCACCTGCGCCAACTCGCGCTCGCCCTGTGGCCACGGTGTTGCGCTACCCCAGTTGGAATCAGTCATCAGCGGTTCTTGAGCAGGATGGAGAAATTCAACGCGGCGGCAACGCACAACCACGCCAGGTACGGAAACAGGATCAGGCCAGTGATCAGGTCCAGTTGCAACGCCAGCACCACCATCGCGGCCACCACCAGCCACAGCAACGTGAGGATCACCATCGCGGCGAACACCTGATGCGCGCCGAAGAACACCGGCGTCCACAGCGTGTTCAGGGCAATCTGCGCCGCCCATAACGCCAGCACGGTTTGGCTGCCGGGGATCAGGCTCAAGCGATAACCGGCCCACGCCAGCAACAGGTAGATAATCGTCCAGGCCACGGGAAACGCCCAATTCGGCGGGGTGAAGCGCGGCTTTACCAGCGATTCGTACCAAGGCCCCGGTTTGAACATGACGCCAGTGGTGGCCGCCGCAGCGCAGGCCAAAAGGAAAATGAAAAAGGTCATCGCCAGTCCTTAGCTGTGATCAGCTTGTTGGGAGTGTAAGAAGAGGACAGCCAGCTGACGCGAAAAGTTTGCCTCAACGCCGCGCTTTTCTCTGTTCGGGGCGAGATGCAGTTGAACTAAAAAACTGACTGACGCGTCAGGATAATCAGTTGCCTTCAACTTCAGCCACGGAGAAGACCATGTACAAATACCTGATCGAATACCGCTTCAACAACGAACCGCGCAGCCATCTGCTCGAACTCAAGCAAGCACAATTGGCCACGCACGAGGCCGCGATGCACCTACTGGAGCTGCATCTGGGCGATGCCGAAAACAGCTTGATCATGCCCACGGCGGATTCGACGCCCGAGCAAATCCTCGAACAGGCCGAGCGGGTAGGGCTGACGCAGATTCAGGTGAAAAACCAGGCGCGCTAAGCCGCTGTTGGCAACGCGCGCCGCGCATCGCATGCTGTGCGCCTGCGCGCGACCAATGATGGGCTTGCCCGAGTGTTTATGCGCAAGGTGCTGAGTGCTTGATCTGCTTGCCTCAGCAGACCGCCGGTTCCTGCGCATTCTGCTCGCTGAGCACACTCATGCGTTCCCCATAGACGCGTAGAAACTCCTCGGCGGCCATCGGTTTGCCGAACAGCCAACCCTGGCCAAAGTGCACGCCACGCCCGCGCAGATAATCCGCTTGCGCCTCGGTCTCGATGCCTTCGGCGACAATCTGCAGACGCAGGCTCTTGGCCATTTCGATGATGTGCGACGTCACCGAACCGGTCGCGGCATCCTGATCGATGTTGTCGACGAACGACTTGTCGATCTTTAGCACGTCCAGCGGCAGTTGTTGCAGGTGCTGAAGGCTGGAGAAACCGGTGCCGAAATCGTCGATAGCCGCCAGATAACCCAGCGCGCGGGCATGATTGACCGTGGTGCGCGCCGAGTCGATCTCGACAAAACCGCGCTCGGTCGCTTCCAGCCAGATCTGCTTCTGCTGCACATTGGCCTGGCGCAGCGCCGCTTCGAGTTTCGGCAGGAAACGGCCGCTGCTGACGTCCTTGGCCGCCAGGTTGATCGCCACGTGCAGGCTGCGATCCTTGACCAGCAGCGGGCCAAGGTCGCGCATCACCGAATCGATCACTTGGTCGGTGATCGGCAGGATCAGACCACTGTGTTCCGCCAACGGAATAAAGGTATCCGGGCGCACTAGGCTGCCGTCCGGATGTTGCCAGCGCACCAGTGCTTCCGCGCCGACCCAGGCGCCATCGTCGAGGCTGACGATCGGTTGATAGTGAACGACGAACTCGCGATTGCGCACCGCCAGCTTCAGCTCGGCCAGCGGCGACAAACGTTGACGGGTGCGCCGGACGATCATCAACACCAACATCCCGGCGAACAGCCCGCCGATGGGCAGCAAGAGCATTTCGCGGCGCAACAGGCCCTGCATCAATTCATGCCGCGACAGGGCGGCGATGGCCACCCAGTCGCCGCTGTGCACGAGGGTGTAGAGGTAACCGTCCTCCAGCGCCGAATGCGAACCGGAATGCACGCGGCTGAGAAAGTGTTCCGCGCCCGGTCGCGAGACGCTGACCAGTTGGCCGGCAGCGGTGCCGACTGCCAGATGCAGATCATCTTCCAGCATCACGTGCAGAAACTGCTCGGGATCGACCAGTACATTGAACGCCGCGTATTGCAGCGCCATCATCGGTTTCGCCGGGACGATGCGCGACTGCACGCCGAGGGATACGCGCACGCCGTCGGACGTGGTGAAATCCTCGCGCCAAGGCGCCGCGTGTTGACCGACCGGGCCCCACGAACCGCAGGCGTACACCTCTTCTTCGACATAGCCGACCGACTTCACGGAAAAGGTATTGATCGTCAGCAGACGCATCTCGTCGATGCTCGCGGGCGTGCAGGGCGCGAGGTGCGAACCGGCGATGCTTTTCAGCGCCCCGGCAGCCTCCTGAAACGTCCCGTTTGCGCGGCTGGACGCCACGGCTGCAAGGGTTTCCAGACGTTGCTGGGCCGACGCCAGATTCAACATCCAGGCGACATAACCCATCAAAAGTACCGGAAGCAAGACACACGGAAGGCCCAGGAGAATGCTCCCCCAGACAATGCGTTTTTTGTTCATGGCGCCACCTTGGCCAAAAGGCCTGTGACGTGCGCACAGCACGGCTGTTTCCAGCCACACCAGAATAAGGCTGCGGCGGCGGGCAAATATTGCCGCAGATCAACATAACTGCCGACCCACGATCCCCTGTAGGAGTGAGCCTGCTCGCGATAGCCCAACCGTTGCCTGACACGACGCCATCGCTGGCAAGCCAGCTCCCACAGGTTTCTATGTGAAGACCGAGATCTCCAGCAACGCCGAGATCCCTGTGGGAGCGGGCTTGCTCGCGAATGCGGTGGGTCATATAGCCAACCAGTTGCCTGACACAACGCCATCGCGAGCAGGCTCACTCCTACAGGTTTTGTGTGAGCAACGAGACCTTGGGCCACCCCAAAACTCCTGTAGGAGTGAGCCTGCTCGCGATAGCGGACTGCCAGCCAACACCATCTCAATCTGACCCACCGCACTTGCGAACAAATTCACTCCCACAATATTGCCAGCCAAATCCCATAGTCCATTCAAACCAGATTCCGCACCCACGCCACCCAGAGGCAGATGGACAATTCACGCACTCCACGGCCCATTCGCGCAGGCATTTTCACTCTCAGCGAATTTGTCATATTCAGTCTCAATTCAGTGCAGATAGTAGGCAGCCCAACGCTTACCGAATGAGGCTGCACTGTGTTTCAACGTCTTGTGTGTTCGCTGTCCGTATTGAGTCTGTCCATCGCCGCCGCCCACGCTGCCGAGTCCGTCCCGCTCGACACCCCACGCCTGAAAGGCATCGACAACTTCCGTGACGTCGCCGGCATCACCACCGCGTATTCCACGGCCCACGACGGCAGCATGCGCGCCGGAGTGTTCTATCGCTCCAACGCGCTGACCCCGACGGCGTCGGATCTGGCCATCCTCAACGGCCTCGGCATCAAAGCCGTCTACGACCTGCGCACGCCCAGCGAAATCGCCGGCACACCAGACACCATGATCACCGGCGCCACCTGGCAGAACATTGACATCATCGGCAGCACCACCTCCGGCGCGAACATCACCACAACCTCTTTCAAAAGCGCCGCTGAAGCCGTCGCGATGATGGAGCAGACCAACCGTGCCTTCGTCAGCGACGCCGGCATGCGCGGCCAGTTCGGCAAGCTGTTCAACGAACTGGCGACCACCGACGGCGCGCAACTGTTCCACTGCACTGCCGGCAAGGACCGCACCGGCTGGACCGCCGCCGTATTGCAGAGCATCGCCGGCGTCGACAACGCGACCATCATGGCCAACTACCTCGCGACCAACGACTACACCGCCGCCCGCGTCGCCGCCACGTTGAAAGCGATGCCCGCCAGCATGGCGTCCGTCTACGGCCCGTTGCTCGGCGTCCAGGCCAGTTACCTGCAAGCCGGCCTCGACGAAGTCACCGCGCAATACGGCAGCATGGACAGCTACCTCAAACAAGGCCTCGGCCTCTCGCAGGAAACCATCTACGTCCTGCGCGGCAAACTCGTCGAATACAACAGCCTGCCAGGCCAGGCCGGACTGATCGGCAACGCCGCTGCCGGCGCCGAATTGCTCCGCCAATTGCAAAACACCAAGCTGTCCGGCACCTACAGCGCTTACAACTACTACCTGCAATCGGCCATCGACGCCGGCACCCTCGGCGGTGTCGAATCTCAGGTCGGCGGCCAGGTTCACGCCGACGCCGCCAGCTACCTGCTGCGCCAGAACGCGATGATCGAACAAGCCGCCGCACCGTTCGCCAGCGGCAGCGACCTCAAAGTCGGTCAATACCGCCTCTGGACCACCGCGCTCGCCGGCTACCTCGGCACCGACGGCTCATCCCACGCCGACAGCAGCAACGAACACAGCCAAGGCCTGATGGTCGGCATCACCCAACGCTTCAGCGAACAACTCAGTGCGCGCGGCGGTTTCGGCTACAGCAAAGGCACGGTCGGCGGTGCGGGCGGCGAAGCCGACACCGACTTCACCTTCCTCAATGTCGGCGCCCGCTACGGCTTCACCAGCCTCGAACAAGGCCTGTTCCTCGACGCCAACGCCAGCGCCGGCTACGTCGATTACGACAGCAAACGCGACCTCGGCGGCGGCCTCGGCACCGCGAAAGGCAACAGCCACGGCAACCTCACCGGCGCCACCGTCGCCCTCGGCTACCGCGCCCCGGTCAACGGCATGACCTTCGAGCCGAGCCTGGGCTTTCGCATCAGCCACCTCGACCTCAACGGCTTCACAGAGAAGGGCAGCGAACTCTCACTCGACGTCGACGACAACACCGCCACCCGCCGCAGCGCCGTCGCCAACCTCAACGTCGCCTTCGCCCCGGTGGCGATGGGCGCCTGGCAACTGGTGCCGGGTGTACAAGTGGGATACGAACGCGCACTTGGCGACAACGAAGTCGATAACCAAAGCCACCTGCTGGGCCTCGACATCGAACAGCGCGCGGCTTTTGATAATCGCGATCAGTTCAGCGGCGGCGTCAACGTCATGGCCAGCCTCGGCGCCCTGAGCCTGGGCGCAGAAGTCGGCGCCAATGGCGGCGGTGACAGCCACGGCTTCAACGGCGGCCTAAAAGCCAGCTACGCCTTCTAAGAAACACACGGGGTCAAGGAAGACCCCAATCCAACAAACACCCCAAAACCCAAATCAAAAACCCCTCACCCTAACCCTCTCCCGAAGGGAGAGGGGACTGACCGAGGCGTCTTGCGTCATGCATCGACCTGAAAGATCGAGGCGATTATGGATTCAAAGCAAGACGCTCAGGTCGGTGTAGATCTTCAATATCCCCGGCTCGGTTCCCTCTCCTTAGGGAGAGGGCTAGGGTGAGGGGAAAGCAGTCACCGCAAAATCAACTGGCGAACTCGGTCAAACGCCTCCGTGCCCACTCCTCGATCAACCGCGCCGGCGTGCCATCCCCACGCTTCGCGACCCGTCGGCGCGGTGCGACGTTTAGCTAAATCTTCTCACCACACGTTACCTGGCAAACCTGTTACCCAATCACTCCCGAGCCCGAAACTCCGCCGGACTCACCCCATAAGCCCCCTGAAAATACTGACAAAACCGCCCCACATTACTAAACCCAAACCTTAACGCCACCTCCGTCACCGACCCCGAATCCCGCCGCGCCAGCACCTCATAAGCCCGCTCCAGCCGCACCTGCCGCTGATACCCCACAATCGACGTCCCGACAAACCGCCGAAACCCCTCCTGCAACGCCCGCTGACTCACATTGCTCAACCGCGCCAGATCCACACCGCTCACCAACTGCTCCGGATGCGCCTGAATAAACTCCACCGCCAACTTCACATGTCGCGGCGCAACCATCGCCGTCGGCCGCCGCAACGCCTCGGAAAAGTTATGCGGCCACGCCTCCAGCACCGCATCAATCAACATCTCGCGCAACCGCGACGGCATCAACGTCCCGCTGTTGATCAACAAATCAAACTCCGTCCCCGTCGCCAGATCAATCAACGCCTTGATCCCCTGAAACGCCGCCGAATCCAGATTCACACTCGGCTCAAACACAATCCTTTCCAGAATCGGTTTACCCAACAGCGTTGCCAACCGCTCCGTCAACTGATGCCGACTGATCGACATCCCGTGATGCGCGTGACCATCAAAAAAGCGCATCGTGCGGATGTCAGCCTTATCGATCGCCAAACCAACCTGGCAAACGCCGATGGCCTCGGTCGCGTGGTTGAAGACAATCTTGCCCGCCGTGGGGATGACGAACGTGATCTCATCCTGTGGGTCGGGAAAGGCAACGGTGAAATCTCCGCGATAATGCATCCGCCGAAAACTCACACCCTCATGCCGCCCATAAACCCCACCAATGATGATGTTCGACGGCAGCGGCGGATTGTCCGCATAGCGATTACCAAACAACTTCGAAAAAAGTGCACCGAAGTCGTCCGAACGCAGATTGTCGGAGCGCAGAATAATTTGCTGGCGAACAGGAGACGGAAACACCTTGGCGGCACCTTCGGTTGGGGGCTCTAGGACAGGGGGGTGGGGCAGCGCGCCGAGAAGACTAGCAGAGGAAATATGACGCGTTTGTGACAGCCTGAAACATGCCGTAACACCGCCGGGCCACGTTTAAGCAAAGGACACTCGGCAGGCCATGGCCGACATGGCAACCTGCACGCCACTGTACTCAGCGAGCAAACACAGGCCCCGCGCCAAGCCCCAGGCCCTGTTTGACCCGCCCTGAAAGTCCTGAAGATCATTGGAGCGGCAATGCAAGCCAACACGCAAACACTCCCCATCACCCTGACCCCGGAACTCGACTTCGACCAAAACGCCGCCAGCGCTTTCGGCGAATCGCTGACCACCGAATACACCCAAGCCACGCCATTCCCGCACATCGTCATCGACAACTTCCTGGAAGCCGACGTCATCGCCAGCATCCGCGAACACTTCCCGGTCGAACCCACCAACAACGAACAAATCTACGAGCGCGGCTACAAAGGCCAACTCAAACGCCAGATCAGCCCCAACGCCTGCAGCCCGTACCTGAAGAACGTCTTCAACACCTTCAACTCCGCACCCATGCTCGAATTCCTCGAAAAACTCACCGGCATACAAGGGCTCATCCCCGATCCTTATTTCGCCGGCGGCGGCCTGCACGAAACCAAAAACGGCGGCTTCCTGGGCGTGCATTCGGATTTTCGGCTGAACAAAAAGCTCAATGTCGAGAGGCGGCTGAACGTGATTATTTACCTGACCGAGGACTGGCAGGAGGCGTACGGCGGCAACCTGGAGCTTTGGGATGTGGGGATGAAGAAGTGCCTGAAGAAGGTGCTGCCGGTTTATAACCGGTGTGTGATTTTTAATACGGACAAGGACAGTAACCACGGGCACCCGGAGCCGTTGACTACGCCGGAGGGGATTACGCGGCGGTCGATTGCGCTTTATTACTACACGGCGAGTGGGGTGGGTGGGGAGCTGGGGCAGAGGAATAAAACGCATTATAAGCCGAGGCCGAAGGATCGTTGGAGTTTGGGGTATTACGTGAGTAAGGTGTTTAGGAAGAAGGGGTGAGGTTTGCACTCGTAAATTCAGTTTTCTTGCGTATTGGATGATGAGCGGGTTGATTGAGTTAGGTCTGCTGCTTTCGGTCAGAAGCGGCCATGCTCGAAGGGCGGCTTTCGGCCAAACGCGGACATTCCAGAGCGATAGCTACCGGCCCAAACGGATATTTTTCAATTGTAAGGTAACGACTGACATTGCTCCCTATGACTTATCAATGCAGCAGGTTTGACGCTTTCAAAATCGAAGCTAGCCTCTTGATAGCTTCACTCCAGCAAAGGCGCTGCTCAGGTTGTCAAAGGGAAGTTCACCATGGCGAAAATTCAGTTACCTAAGGATGCGTTACAGCGGATCAAGCTCGGCCAGGCATTTGCTGAGTACGACATCATTAGGAATGACCATGAACTATTTGTCACGACGCCAGCTACATTGTCAGCGTTAAACTTGGACAGCTCGAATTGTTTTTTTGTAGGTCGGAGAGGCGCGGGAAAGACTGCAATTACCTTTGAGGTGGAACGCCGTTTTTCACGGACGATAAATATCGTCCCTCAAATATTCGACCTTCTCAAATTACCCTTAGACCACGAACAGTTTCTAGATACACGACAGCGTCCTTTCAAATCGTTAATGCACTCTATGGAGAGAGCGTTGATTGATGAAGTTATCAAGATATGGGTAGCGGAGGGAGCTCTTAGCTTTGACAAAACCTCTGATACGATTCGGCGGGAGAGAGGTTTGATCGAAGACTGTGATTTCGATCAGCGGGTGCTTAACTTGACCGAGGAAATATTTGACGCTTACACCAAGGACAATGACAAGCTTTGGCTTCGGCAAATTAGTCGCAGCAAAAATCTGCTCACTGAAATAAACCAAATATCTGCGACCGGCCCGTTAAATTATGTATTACTGATTGATCGATTAGATGAATCGTGGGACGGATCGAATTCAGCAATTATTTGCCTCATGGCGTTAATGCATGCCACAGTTAGGCTAATAGCGTCAACAAAGCATATAAAACCGTATGTATTTATTCGAGAAAACATTTATGATCGAATACGCTCGCTCGACAATGAATTCTCTCGACTAGAAACATCTGTAGTTTTCTTGGATTGGTCTTCTGAAAAATTGACAGAACTGGTTGAGCGTCGATTGGTCAAGCCGTTCACAACCAAACCAAAGTTAGGCGGGGAAGCTTGGGAGTGTTTCTTTGATTCTGAAGGTTTGAAAACGAGTGCATTTTCGGTAATGAGTCTTTGTCAAAATCGCCCTAGAGATATTTTGATGCTGGCGAGTTACGCCATCGACTCAGCAATTAATCACGGCAACCAAAAAGTCAAAGATGCCGACATGGATGTTGCCTCAAAACGTTATAGCACAAGTCGCCTAAAGGATTTGGGGGATGAATACTCTGAAAACTACCCCAATATCAGCCTGGTTTTGGAATATTTTTTTGGACTTGGGAACGAATATACCTTAGTAGCTATTGAAGACTTTATACAGAAATTACTGGTTACAGAATCAATTAACAAATACTGTAACTCATGGTTTTACGATCACACAACTCCCTTTAGATTTGTTGAGGTCTTATATGGGATAGGTTTTTTGGGGATTCGTAGGAAGAAAGAGGTTGAATACAAAGAGTCAGGAAAAGATTCCAATGCAAAGCCATCATTCGATAATAGCTCTACTTTCTATATCCATCCCACATACCACGAAGCACTGAACCTGCAGCCGCTCTTACTGAAAGACCTAAGAGATGAAACGCAGTTAAAAAACGAAGGCATTCTGGAAGATCTGCCAGATGCTTTTAATAGAGACGAATACAAAGAGGCACTTCAAAACACTCTTGATAATTTAAGGACCCTTCCCAAGGGACATGCGGGCTCCAAGGAGTTCGAAGAAATTGTTGGAAGCATCATAAAATTATGTTTTTTTCGATCACTAACGAATGTTCAACCGAGAGAGAGAGATCTTGAAGGAACTACGATCAGAGACTGGGTAGCGTCAAACCGAGCACCTGAAGGATTTTGGGAGGTGATAAGAAATAAGTACGGATCCACTCAAATAGTCTGGGAATGCAAGAATTATGATGTGTTGAAGTCAGATGACTTCCATCAAATAAATTACTATTTAAATGATACGTTTGGTAGATTTGGGATAATCGCGTTTCGGGGCGAGGATATGAGGGCCAACTACTATCGCCATATATCGAACATCATAAATCGGAACAGATCAGGCATGGTGGTGGTGCTAACACAAAAAGATTTAGAGGTTTTTCTCAGGCAGGCAATAAAAGGGGCATTTAAAGAATCACACTTGCAGGATAAGTATGATCAAACTATTAGACAGATATCTTAGCTTGTGATGTGAGGGCTACTTTTGGTGTTGGCCTATTTTAACAGCCCAGACAAATGATCAATTCTATTTTTCTCTAGCACGGGAGATGTTTTCTTCACTTTATCGCGTTCGTCGTTTTTTCGCTCAATTCGCGTTCGCCGCGCTGTGCTTAGCAGATCTGTTAATCCATGTCATCTACTAAAAGAGGGCCAAGAATATTGTCTTCAAGAATGCACCAGCGAATGAAAGCCGAATATGGCATCCTTTTCTGAATCAGCATTCGCATGCGATCAATAGATTTATTTTTATCATCTGCCATTGCTAACGGATCGAAATAAGAATCCATTTGATCCAAAAGTAAATTGTACTGCTTGAAAACCTTGTCTCTTAAGAATTCGCTAGAAATACGTTTATTTACTGTATGATCGCTATTGAATACTTTTACAAGCAGCTCTGAGGTTTTAATGGTCCGAGGATCTTGATTTGTTGGGCTAACCATTACCGACTTTCCGCGTGGAGTCATCGGGGGAAGAAGCTTGATGGAACGAAAGGCATCGTATTCCGGATCACAACAATCGATAATTTCATTGAAAGCATTGCTTTTAATGTTATTGCATCTGCTGCAGGCAAAGTACAGATTATTCCAATCGTACTTCAAGCCAACATCGCCCTCGTGTGCAAAAAAATGCTCGATATTTATGTCATGTGGATCGTTTGTTTCACAGATATAGCACTTATCAAAAAATACTTTTCTCAGTTCAGTATAAACATCGGCACTATCATACGATCTTTCTTGTGCGAGCGATGCAGGAGCGGGATAAGTTCGGGTGGCATTAAACACTACGATCACCACTTAAACTTTTGTTCAAAATTATCCTGGCTCTCTTAATATGCATTGCGGACTCCGAGTCCAAATCAGATTCATGCTTGCTAACTATTTTCAGAAGCTTCTGAAGTTCTTCGAGATCGGGGGATTTATTTTCTATAATAGCGAAAATACGATCAACCTTGCCTGTCACGATATGTGAAACGGGCGGCGTATCGAATAACCCTTTTAAGATTGACTCATATGAATACATTGATAAATCATCTATCTGCTCAAGTGTAGATATATCATAGATAACAGCATTGCTTACCGAGGACACGACAAAGGGAGAATGGGTTGTAATTATGAATTGAATATTTGGGAAAGCATTCATCAAGAACGAAAGGACTTTTCGCTGTAATGATACGTGGAGATGGGCATCAATCTCATCAATAAAAACTAAGCCATATAATTCTGAAGGAGGAATGTCACGCAATTCAATCTTCATAATTAGATTAGCATAGATAATTAACAAAGAGGAAAAGCCAGATGATAAATTCTGAAAACGATAGGGTGTCTTTTGATCTTGGTAAATAAAGAAGCATTGCTTATTTGAATCAAACCGTATGAGGAGAGTTGGGTCTTCAAAGAGACTTCTAAAATCGCCCTCCAGTTTTTCAAACCAGTTCACGATGGTTTTAGCTGAAAGCGGATCGTTTCCTATATTAGGCGATTCAGCATAAGCCTGTAGCGTGATTTGGCTTACGAGATATTCTTCAAATAGACCGGATGCCTCAGGAGTGCTTGCTGCTTGTTGAATCAGTTTTGCTTTACTTGTGGCAGAGGCAGCCTCCCTAAAGCTGGCCTGACGAGTAGCTTCAAAAAAAACAAGTACGGCCTTACCCGCCTTATAATCTTCTATGAGCTTTTTCTGGCTGGTGAACACTAAAGGGGGCATCTTCAAATTCGCAATTTTTTTTTCGGCAAATTCTCGCGCCACTAGATGAGATTCGTAATTAGCATGTGCGGGTGAATTGGTTGCTAAAAAATTATTTATGTAGACCACCTGCGATTGTAATGACTCTAGTGACTCCTCGCCGGATAGAAGTTGCTCACAGTATTTGTGCAGGCTTTTAAGCAGCTGAGTTTTACCCGAACCATTTATCCCTGTAATGATAATGCTGCGGCCGTTAGCATGGATTGTGCACTTTTTCTCTGTTCCAGGGATCGTCGCATTTATGGTTGTTACATTTGGATAATTATTTGTCAATCCTCAGCCCTCCAATTTGGCTTTGCTATGTGCTCATCAAATAAAATAGCACTATTTATTATTTTTACCGTAAAAAACACATGTCTTCCCTCTTGGTCAAATACGGCAAGGCCTCATAGTTATAAACATCTGATCCTCTTGTAAAACCTGACCTAAATTGCAGGAATAGTAGCCATAAGTCACGCACGACTGTCAATGATTTATAGCCAAACTCTTCAGGTGCCGATTGGCGGCAATTGGCCGATTTCTGCCTGTCGGGAAGGACCGCAAACGAACCAATGCGAACCTTGAAAATAGGTTTTGGAGCGCAAAGGAGCGCAAAGGGGACGGATTTATTTTCTAAGAATGAATTTGTGCCCGGTTGCCTCAAGAGAGAGGCGCGCTAAGGCATCATTGCCGGTGGCGGCAGTTGCGGATGAGGGGCCGCATATTTGCGTCCCTGCCGCGCTAATTTGCGTGATAGTGCTGTTCATCACCGCAACAATCGCAGACGGTGTCGCAGTCAAAACAGTTGCAGGCTCATTGGATGACAGACGGAGGAATTTTTCGCATTGGGACGTTTGACAGAGCCAGAACTGACCAAGGTAAGAGCCGCGCTCTCGGAGCCATTCAACGACTTCCCCGTCGAATACGACTACGTCGCGAGAAAGGTCAGAGGCGTCGATCCTGAAATCCTTTACGAAATCCTCTATTCAGAGGTCGCACCTGTGTGTTTCACCAATCTTGTGGCCGCTGTACCTCCGGTGTGGACGAGCTTCGACCCTGAAATACTTAGAGAGTCGATAGAGGAAAGGCTGGCCGCGAGACAGCGTAATTGGTTTCGCCGGCAGTTCGACAAAGTGCTGGTGCGCTGGCTGAAATACAACTATGCCTACATCTGGAAGGAAATCGTCAGTAGGTTGTGAGCAAAAGAGGTTGACGTGGCTTGGCTCGCTGAAGCTTGAAGGCTGGTGACAACTACAGCTGCTTCTCCACACTAAACGGCAGCATTTATCTGAAAACTGGGAGATTGCGAGATGCTGCGCGGAGCTGAGAGCGGTGAGGTTTACCGGGAATACTACGAGATCCTGCGTACTCCCGAAGCTAAACACGCGTTCTTGTACATGGTTGGTTGGGCATCAACGCTGAAAGGCTATAACTGCTGCCCAAGCTCACATGGACACATCAAGGATTTTCGTTTCTTGCGTGGCAATGACTGCGATTTTGCGTTCATTCCGAACCAAAAGTGGATGTTGTTCTATTTCAGGAAGCCATGCCTCCGTCTACCAAAATTTTCGCGTGATGAAATTGTTGGAAGATTTCCCTGCGCAAAAGAGAATAAGTCCGGAGAGTTCACTGTCCGGCTCAAAAATATGAGCGACGTCATGCGCTTAGTTAGTTACATCGAAACCTAGGTGTGACCAAGGTTTCTGGCATTGGGCGGTTCCAAAGAGCTACATTGGGTCGAAGTGGTTCGTGCTGAATTTGTAGAAAAGCACCATTTAGGGCTAGGGCATTTCCCACGGGTAAACATAACCCTACAAACGCGTTTAAATTACACAAACCGTTACGCCACAAAGGCTACAACGCCTTGCGCCGTTGCCTACGCCTACTACAGAATCCGCCGGCATACGCGGCTATGGGGCGGGCTATATCGTTTGCCTGTCACTGCAAAACAGTGATCGGGTTTGGTAGCCCGCTTCTTGATAGCCGTATGACGACACCTTATGCCGTCTCGATTTTGAGGCTCAGCTTTTATGGTGGCCATGCGTGGGGCTCATTCGTGAGCGCCGGGGTTTGCTATCTTGACCGGTCTACCAACCCACGCATGGCCGCCACCCATCGTTTGGTAGCGAGAGTGACGGCTCTTTATTTCTTATAAGGTAGCGAGTCCTCTATGTTCAAACCAACACCAAACCCACCGGACACCGATCCGATCCCGTACGACCCATCGCTCGAACCTCAAAAGATAAAAGAGGCGACCGACCGCGCCATCAATTTCTATCTCAACCCCGGCTCACTGAAGCTCTCAATCCCGATCCGCAAAACCAGCAAAATCTTCCTCGTCGATCCCGCCGTGGACGAAGAAACCTTGCTCGTCGAAGCCTGCGAGTCGTTAGCCGCTGCCAGTGACATGGCGCGTGATATTGGCGATGTCGTTGACCACTCACAGCGCCGGGCCATGCTGATGCTGCATCAGGTGATCATGCTGAGTGAGCTGATGGTCAATCGAGTCTTGGATGGACGCCGCTTGCCGCACTAGTTGCGGCTCCATGCACGGTTGCACCGCGAACGCCGTGTAGGAGCTGCCGTAGGCTGCGATCTTTTGATTCTGTTTTTGATTGTTGAAGAGCAGATCAACGGATCGCAGCCTGCGGCAGCTCCTACAGGGGGGCATTTTGCGGTGGTTATTTCTTTTGGAGTGCCTTGATGGGTGCTTGCTGGAGTATCAGTTGATGTTTGAAACCACTAATAGTCCGCCGGTGACAGATCCGGCGTCGCCGTATGAATCATTCGATTCGAGAAAGCTTCACGCGGCGGCAGAGCGGGCGCTCGATCATTATCTTGCGCCTGAGAAGATCATGGCGACGCCGTACAGCCCCAGCACTTTGTTCATGGTTAACCCGCAATCCGATACCGAAACCTTGCTGGTCAATGCCTGTGAGTCTTTGGCCTCGGCGACGGTGATGCTGGGGGATTTTGCCGGGATGCTGGAAGGACCGAATCGCAATACGTTGTTGGGGATTGCGCAGGTGGTGATGTTGGGGGAGTTGGCGGTGAACAAGGCGTTGGATAACGTCGAATTGAAGCAACCGGCACCGGGGCTTGTGTCGGGTTGAAACAGCATGGTTGAAAAGCAAGGTGTGCCGAGGGAGCTTGCGCGTGCTCTGAAGAGCAGCGGCCCTTGACCACTCAATGAGGGATGGCGCCCGTGCGCAATCCCTCAGCTCAATCGCTTGCGCACTGCCTTCAGCACCGCTTCGATGTGCCAGGTTTCGACGCCGATGACGACGGCTTCACCGGCATCAGATTGCGCACGCCTGATCTGCGCTTGGTTCGGTGTTGAACTCGGTCATGCTTTGCCAAAACCAAACAATGAACGCAGCCAGCCTGCCGACTTCCGCTCATAGAAGGCCACGGTTTGCTTGAGAAAGTAATCGCTCAGGCCGGTTTCACCTTCGCTGACGCGGCACAGATCAACAGGCTCGCCATCCGGCGCGGTGTCCCCGGCGACGTTACCGGCTTCGCGCATGACCAATTCAATGTCGCCGTCCGCTTCGATGCCGATGATCAAGTGAGGCTTTTGATCTGTAGAGGCGTCATGCATCAATGCGAGAAATGCACGTTTTACGTTGCGATGTTTGGCGAGCAGTTGCGTGAGCGAGTTGATCATCTGCGTCGGGTATTGCGACGGCTGGCCGAGCAGCACTTGGGTGTCTTTTTCGACGGTGCGTTGTGTCGGTTTTTGGCCGATCGCATCGGAGAGCAGGTTGCGCACTTCTTCCGGGAAAAACTCTTTGCCGTAAGGCGACTTTGGGTTGAGGAAAAGCTGCGCGCCCAAGGTGATTTCAAACAGCGCTTTGGCCGGAATTTCTATGTAGGACTCTTCGCTGTCGATGGACTTTTGCAGGGTTTGCAGTGAAGAGAAAAACGGGATGACCGGGGAACCGTCGGGTTTTTGCCAATGGGCGATGCTGATGTTGCTGCCCGCCTCAAGGTGGGCCGGGCCCTCGCCGGTGCCGGTGGTGCCGAGCACGTAGATGGTCGAGCTCAACAGGGCTTTGAAAAACTCGGGTCGGTGCGCGGGCTCGTCTGCCGCCAGGCGCAGTGAGTGCTCGAGGGCGTTTTCTTCCTGGGTATTGGTGATGTCCATCGATCGTTCCATAAAAACAGACAGTAAGTGAATGGTGCAGAGCAGGTCAGTCGCTGCTGCACCCTAGCAGAATCCAGCGCTTGCCTCGCGCGTGTACGTCGGGAACGGCAGTCGAATAAAGCGCAAACGGGTTAAACCCTTGGAACCGGGATTGTTTTTGATTGGCGGCAGGGTCAAGTGGCAAGCGAAACAAGCGTGTCGAGGATGTTGATGGGCACGTAGAGCAGAGTAATGGTCGCATAGGCTTTGCGCGAGCGCGCCACAAATGCGCAGATCGGCAAGGCAATCATGATCACGTCGAGCAGGCCCCACAGTGCGAGCGGGTTAGCCTGGAACAGCGTGACATTGACGATCAACCCGAGGCACAGATAGGTCGACAGCGACAGCAAGGCGTAACGGCCATCCTGTTCGAAGTAGACACGCAAACCGTGCTGTTCGTCCTCGCTGCGGCTGGGCAGCAACAGGGCGGCTGTGACGAACAGCGAGAGCGTCAGCATCACCAGCAGTAGAAATTCAACGAAGCTGAAGGTTTGTTTGACCGACGACAATGCATTGACCGCCCACCAAAATTCCAACTGTGTGGTGAACAATATCACTGCCCAAACCAGCGCAACCCAATCCGGCGCCGCCAAACGGCGGATACGGAATACCGTTAATACACCGAGCAGCAGACGAGTGACGGAGAGCCCGAGGATCATCGAGAGAACGGTGGCGACGATTGGGAAGTTGTTCATCCGGCCTTCCGTGAACGCTGAAAGAGTGCCTTGGGCAGACTAGGTGGGGCCGGGAGGGCCGTCAAACACGACGGTGCGGTTGGGTTGGCAGAATACGGCCGCAAATCGTGCTGCGCTGAGGTAACGGTTGGCTGGAGCTAATGGGGAGTCGAGTTATGTTGAGGTGGTTGCGTAACACTCAAGGCTTGCTCTGCATTGATCGGCGCTGTTTCTGCCACTCCCAGATCATTCGGCCGTATCGGTGGTTTTGGACATGTTGAGCGCAAGCCGTCGATATGTTCCATCAATCCATCCGGGATACTTTGCCACATTGGGTCGAGTATGAAATCAACGCCTTCACGTCTCGCCATTTTCGCTGCGGGAACAAAATCAGCGTCTCCTGCTATCAATACAATCTGGTCAACCTGCTGCTTGAATGACAGGGACGCGACATCTACACCGATTCTCATATCGACGCCTTTTTGTCTGGTCTCGATGCTGACGTCATGCTCTGTGAGGTCGGTGATCTGGATTTTACCTTTCAATAACTCTGCAATTCTCAGAGGTTTGATCGTCCATTTCACATCTTTTGACAAATGTCCGAGTCGCAGTGCCAGTTTGCGTTTATTTCGTAGTCTGGCGTGAAGCTCCCTACGAAAAACCGCTTCTTTCGATTTGGAAAAATCCACGGATTTTTTGGTAATGGGGTTGTGTTGCTTGGTGTCTAGAGGAGGGCAATCGTAGAAAAAAATTCTATACAACTCTTTTCTATACCGCTGTTGAAGGTCTGGAGGCTGGCCGTTGGAACGCGAAGGGATTTTGCTAAAGAGGTGAGCAATGGCCCACCGATGGACAAGATCTGCAGCACGCTCAGCATTGAACGCGTTTTGAGGTTCAATCCTTCGAAAGCGCTTGATGAAAAAGGCGCCATCGACCAATACCGCTGTGGGCATGTTTTCTTCCTGATAACAAAACGCCCAAGGGTTAGGCGCGTCCTGGATGGGTAGGACGGCGTACTGCCTTGGGCGGGATGGGAGCAGATTAGGTGGGGTCAATAGAGGCGTCAACCACTCCTTTTCAGTTTGATCAAGCTTTGTATAGGACCTTGCTTGCCCAACGCTTTCGATGATGGACAGTGACGGGGAAACGATAAAACTGAAAGGGAAAGCAGGCAAGCCAGCCAAGTCTGTAAGATTTGTAGGCAAAAGCGCGCTGTGTTGTAGCCTTGATGCGGCGGTACCAAGGTGTCCGCTTTGAGTTTGCATGCTAGCCCGTTTCAGGTAGCAGGCATCGCCATCGTTTTCATGGGCGATGGTGGTGTCGGTGGGCGTCAGGTTTGTGATTGCCTGGCCCGCGCGCAGGCATGGTTTCAAGTCCGGAATGTGCGAGGCCGGGCGACCTGCAGTGGCGGGGCGCTGACGAACTCGAATTGGCCGCTTCCGCAAACCGATCGGGTAGGATGCTCGCATACTGGAATAAGCCCTCTCGACCAAGGACGCGACTTTTATGGAAACCCTCTTTTCTCAAGTCAGCGAGCGTTTGCACGATCGTCGATTCGCAGTGGCGGATAACACGCAGGGGCTGTCGGGTAGCGGGACGGTGTTTCATTACTGTGTTGAGGGTTCGGGCATTTCCAGCACTTACCAAGGGGGGCGGATTCGTATGGGTCACCAAGTAGGACGCGTGACCGGCCCTGACACCATTGAGTTGCTGTTTCATTGCCTGACAACCGAGAGTGAAATTCTGTCCGGTTGGTCCCGCGGCATTGTTGGCGTGAATGACGCAGGACGAACTACGTTGAGTTTTGTGTGGGGGTGGTTGTCCGGCGCTAGCGGTGGCGCGGAGTCGAGTTATGTTGAGGTTGTTACCTAGCGTTTGTAGTTCGTGATTGTTTTGCTTGTGCCTGCCTGGCTGCGTCCTGGCGTTAATCGTTCAATGCGAGGCTGGATATGTCTGTAGATCTTGACGAGTTGCTGGAGCGCGTGACCGATGAGCAATCGTTCATCGAATTCGTTGCGGCGCTGGGTGCTGATTTCTCCCGTGAGCGGGCGATGGAGAAGGCGACGCCATCCTCTCCTTATGGAGCCGGTGCACTGGGTTGGGAAAATGGATCGGTCGATATGTTTCTCGATGCGGCGGCTGCTTGGGCGGTGGCTACGTCGAGGAATACTCAGACTGATGTTGCCGTGTCTAATGTCTGGCAGCGGTGTGCGGCGATTTTGTTGGCTGGTAAGTTTTATGAGTGAGGGGGCGTTTGATACCCCGAGCACACTCACACTTGGATGGCCACGAGCGCAACGATGTCGATTGACTACGTCATCCAAAGTTACCGGTGGGAGCATCGGGCCGACGGCCTACACGCAATAGATGAGGGCATTTGATGAGCAAACTGTCAGCATTGATCGCGCAAGCGAGTGCCGGACTTTCCGTGCAGCAAAGTATTTCGGATGATAAGTGGGTGGCCATTGCGCAGCAATGCGGGGACGAAGAAGTCGCTGAAATACGTGATCGAATTGACGCGCTGAAGGCTGAATTGCTGACCGTTGAGGATTGGGACGGCGATACTCAGGATGAGATTCATCTGGCGATTGCTCACTTCACCAGGATGCTGAAGCTTGCGTCTGATTCGGTCTAGCGGTTGGCTGGGCGGACGCCTTCGCTGGCAAGCCAGCTCCCACAGTGTCCGCTGCGTGCTTAGAGCCTGGGCAAACACGCAACCCCCTGTAGGAGTGAGCCCGCTCGCGATGGCGTCCGTCCAGCCAACATCTTTTTTGACTGTCCCACCGCTATCGCGAGCAGGCTCACTCCTACAGGGATTTGGGGTGGTGCAGGGTTTGTGGTTCGGCGTAAAAAAGTGTGGGATGTGGGTTAAGGGGTGTTTTGCAGGAGTTGGCTGAGGGTTTGCAGTTCGACTTTTTCTACGTCGGAGACGAGGACGTAGCGCATGTGGTTGGTTTGCCACGAGACAACGTTGAAGCCGCGGATCGATTGGGCTCGCTGCGGTTTGTCAGCGTCGGGAGTCGGCAGGATGAAGACGTTGATGATGTGCTTGGCGTGGCCATAGCTGAGCGCTGCTGCGGTTTGGTGTTGCAGGTAGTCGAGGCGGCCGCCCAGCAGCGGGAAACCTTGCGCCGCGTAGTCGAACACTGGCGGCGAGAAGTCGAGTTTGCCGGTGAACCACGGTTTGACGGTGTGGCGGTCGGAGGAGACGACGTCGTTGAGGTGTTCGCCCATCAGCGAGCGCACGTGGCTGGACACGGCTTCGTCCATCAACGGTTGTTCGCTGCCCGGCGTGGCGACGTAAAGCATCACCGCCAACGCTAACGCCGTCGCGGAAAAAGCGGGGGCGAACCATTTTCGCCAGCGTTCCATCAAGCCAATCGGCGGCGCTTCAGGTGCAAAGAGACTGGCGGCAAACGATGCCGGCGCCGGGTAATACGCGGCATGGCGCTTCACGCTGACCTTTAGCGCTTTCACCTCCGCACACACCTGCGCGCATTGCGCACACGCAGCCAAATGCGCCGCCACCTCCGCAGCCAACGCGGGCTCAAGCTCCTGATCCACATAACCCTGCAACCGCACCCGGCACACCGGGCAATCAAGTTCATTCATGATCGTGCAACTTCAGTAATTCAACTTTGAGCATCGCGCGGGCACGGGCCAGGCGCGACATGACGGTGCCGATCGGGATGTCGGCGACCAGAGCGATGTCTTTGTAGGGCAGGTCTTCGAGTTCTTTGAGCACGATCACCTCGCGATACGCTGGCGGCAGGGCGCTCAGGGCTAGCTGGAGCAGTGCGGCGTTTTCGCTGTGAATGGCCAGCAGTTCCGGGGTCTGGCTGTGGCTGAGCGCGCCTTCGTGTTCGCCGATGTCGTCGTCAATCGGCACCCAATGCCGGCCGGCCGAGGCTTTGAGCCAGGTGTAGCTTTCGTTGCGCACGATGGTCAGGAACCACGCTTTGGCGTTGCCATCGGCGAAACGCTGCAAAAACCTGAAGGCGCGCAAGGCGCTTTCCTGCACGACGTCGCGTGCGGCGCTGTCGTTGCCGGTCAGCCAGCGCGCGAGGTTGTAGGCGGCGTCCAGATGGGGCGCGATCAGTTCCTCAAATTGCTTCATGGTTGGTTCCGCACCGTCACACCTCTATAACCGTGCTGCGTGGGCGTTTATTCCCGCGAAATTATTTATTTTTTTGTGCGGAATAAACCGCCGCCGCGCTTGGTTTCCCTCGTGTCAGCTACCTCACTGTAGTTCGCCCGCGAGGACACACCGATGGACATGCACACAAAATCCCAACGCCGCACCGACAGCTTGCTCAACCCGGACCGACGCGCGCTGCTCAAGTGCTCGGCGTGGGCCGGGGCCGGCGTTATCTGGGCTTTGCACGGCGGCATTCCGAAAGCCTTCGCGCTGGATGCGGCGGGCAACGTCAGCGATCCCAAGGCGTTGGCCAGCACTTTTCATTTCGTGCAGATCAGCGATTCGCACATCGGCTTCAACAAGGAAGCCAATCCGGAGCCGGTGAAGACCTTGCAAGTGGCGATCGACAAGGTCATCGCGCTGCCGAAAACCCCGGCGCTGATCCTCCACACCGGTGACATCACGCACCTGTCCAAAGCCGAGGAGTTCGACACGGCGGCGCAGTTGCTCAAGGCGCTGCCGGCCACCGTGCATTACGTCCCCGGCGAGCACGACACCCTCGATGCGGGCGGCGGCGCGCTGTATCTGCAACGCTACGGCAAAGGCACCAAAGGCAACGGCTGGTACAGCTTCGATGACCACGGTGTGCATTTCATTGCGTTGGTGAATGTCTTCAATTTTCAGGCCGGGCGCGAGGCCAATCTCGGCGCCGATCAACTCGCCTGGCTGGCCGATGACTTGCGCGCGGTGTCGAGCAGCACGCCGATCGTGGTGTTCACGCACATTCCGCTATGGACGATCTATCAGCCGTGGGGCTGGGGCACCGAGGACGGCGATCAGGCGATCGCGATGCTGCGCAAATACGGCTCGGTGACGGTGCTGAACGGGCACATTCATCAGGTGATTCAGAAGGTCGAGGGCAACATCACCTTCCACACCGCCCGTGGCACGGCGTACCCGCAACCGGCACCGGGCGCGGCACCTTCGCCGGGGCCGATGACCGTGGCGGCGGATCAGTTGCGCAATTATCTGGGGCTGACCGATGTGCGCGCGACACAGGGTGATCACCCGCTGGCGCTGATCGATTCGACATTGGTTTAAGGGGAGGGCGCAACGATGAAAACGCGATTTGCGGCGCTGCTCTGCCTGATAATGTCAACGCCGACATGGGCGCAGGACGTGAAGATCGACATCAAGGAATTCATGTTCGATCCCAAGGATCTGACCGTGGCCGTGGGCACCAAGGTGACGTGGGTGAACGACGATCAGATCCCGCACACCGTGGCGGAAACCCACAAGGTGTTTCGCTCGGGGGCGCTGGACACCGATGACAGTTTTTCCTGGGTGTTCGATACGCCGGGGGAGTTTGAGTATTTCTGTGCGTTGCATCCGCAGATGATCGGCAAGATTATCGTGACGCAGTGACCCCTGATTTTCATGCCAGTCAGTGGTTCACGAAGTTTGCTCAGTTGCCGATATAGAGCGATAACAAATAATTTCGGGATTCATTGATGGCTGATTTGTCATGGAAGCAAACTCTTTCAATTTCACTTCTCACTGCTGCTATTACCCTGGGAGGTACGACCTACCAGCAGGCACATCAAGATCAAAGAGCGGACAAGGTAAGTTTTCTCGACGGTGCACAGACCACTGCACAGGAAACCAGTCGTCTTATGGATAACGGATACAACGCCCTTGCCAAGTTGTTGAAAGGGATGGATCAGAAGGGTTGGGAAGATTTTTCCAAAGGGCCGCTGGATGAATATATGGAGTTTCGCCGAGGTTGGCGCCAGCAGTTGATCGCTGAGCACTTCAAGCTTTCCAGATACTTCGGTAAGGATATGGCAAACGAACTTATTAATATCGATGAGATCGACATTCGGCCTACGGACAATCGATCCTCGTCCAATCCATGCTCGCGCCCTACAAAGTACCAACACTCTGATATCGAAAAGCTGGCCGCAGAGATCGAGTGCCATGCCCGTTTTATGACAGTCAAGCAAGATGCAGTCAATGGCCGATTGGACGCCCAGCAAACGGATGAACTCGTTGAAGCGCTCAATTCAAAAATGGACTTGATGAATGAAACGAAAAACCTGCTTCGGAAATACGATAAAGCTTCGGTCTCCTACTTGAGGAAACTGGACACCCGTTTGACAACGCTAGGCGTCTCGACAGTGACGGCCCTATAAGAAGCCGCCCCCCCTGTAGGAGCTGCCGAAGGCTGCGATCTTTTGATCTTGATATTGATCTTGAAAAACAAGATCAAAAGATCGCAGCCTGCGGCAGCTCCTACACGTTACGGTCGAGCTCGAGACTTTGACTCAGGATCTTGTCACCACGCCAAAATCTTCTGCAGATCATCCCGCTATCTGTTCGCGGGCTATGTGCGACAGCAGAGCTGTGTCGAGCAGTTGATGCATCTGCACCGCATCGGCAAATGTACCGGCGCTGTGGGTGCCGTTTTTGATGTCATCGGCATAAGCGGCATACAGATACGCCAGTTCCAGCACCGCCGACGGCAGTTCGGTGGATTTCAGCGGGTCGTAACCCTCTGGCACTGGCAGCACTTGCAGCGGCAGGTTGTCGCCGTGGGCGCCTTCGATCACGTAGTCGTCACCGATGTCGCCGAACGCTGAGCGGTTGCTGATGCGCAGGTCTCCGGCGTCACCGGTGATATCGATCTGCACGCCGGAGCCGTTACGCTTGCCGCCTTCGATGTGTACCGACAGTACCGCGTTGTCGCCGAGCATACCGCTGAGCACCAGTTGATCGGGTGCGGCGCTTTCGAGTACTTCCCCGGTCTCGCGGATGGTCACCAGCGGAAACTGGTTGACCAGTAAACCGCTGACCTGATGTGGCCAACCGGTGGCGGTCAACAGCATGTCGAGAAAGTGCCCGGCGTAGATCGCGATGACGCTGGAGAAGTTTTCTGCCGGCGCCGTCCAGCGCAGGGCGTTGGGGCGCAGGGCCTGGAAATAATTCATGCTGACGTGCATGCGCACCGAGCGCAATTTGCCAACGTAACCGCTTTGCAGCAGGTCGCGCAGGTAACGATTGTGCGGCGCCAGGCGTCGCTGCAAGCCGACGATGGTGCGCACCCCGGCAGCTTCGGCGAGGCGCAGCAGCTCTTGCGAGGTTGCTGTGCTCGGCGTCAGCGGCCATTCGCAATAGACGTCTTTCTTCGCGGCGATGGCGGCGCGCACCGCCACTTCATGTTGCGGCGCGGTGGTCAGCACGACCACCAGATCGACCTCCGGATGGTTGACCAACTCTTCCAGCGAACCGACGACATGGCGGATGCCGTACTGAGCGGCAGCCTCGCTCGCGGCCGCTTCGCGCTGGGAATAGATCGCGCGGATTTCATACTGTGGCAGCAGTTGCAGAACCCGTACGTGGCCATGCTTGGCCCAGTTGCCGATACCGACCAGACCGACGCGGATACGGGGAGTCGTGGGGGTTGAAGTGTTCATCGCATACCTCGAAAAAGCCGTGATTGGCAGGCAGCGATTGTGCTGAGCGGTGCCCGGCGGAAAAAGGGTGTGGCGTTCGTCACTCTGCGGACTGCGCCGGGGTGAATCGGCGGACTCGTCGCAACAGCGACTGCGGACAGCGGCGGCACAAGTGAGTGGAAAGCCAGGCTCTTTTTCCGCCGGCGACGCACGCGGATCCTTGGCGCCAGTACCGCAGAGGTCACTGGCTCTAACGTTGGCGCCTGCGGTGTTCCATTCATTTCTGGAGTGATCCCATGTCTTTTCCAACGACTGACTGTGCAGACGCCGACGTGGCTGCTGCCGTCGACTCGGCGCAACCGCTCAATGCGTGGCTGGCGGTGTTTGCCGTGGCCATCAGCGCTATCGTTTTCTGTACCACCGAATTCCTCCCGATTGGTTTGCTGCGCTATATCAGCGCCGGCATGAACGTCAGCGAGGGCACCGCTGGGTTGCTGGTGACTGCGCCCGGTTTGCTCGCCGCACTGGCCGCGCCGTTGTTGGCGATTGGCGTTGGCCGGATCGATCGGCGTTATGTGTTGCTGAGCCTGGCGGCGTTGCTGGTGGTCGCCAATCTGCTGTCGATGCTGGCGAGCAGTTTTGCGGTTTTGCTGATCGGCCGGGTGCTGTTTGGTATCGGCCTCGGGGGTTTCTGGGCGGTGGGCGCGGGCATTGGCAGTCGTCTGGTGCAGGAAGGGTCGGTGGCACGCGCCACGTCGATCATCTTTGCCGGGGTCTCGATTGGTATGTTGCTCGGCGGGTCTGCCGGGGCGTTGATCGGTGAGATATTCGGTGTGACGGGCGCGTTCGCATTGGCGCTGGGGTTGTCGGTGCTGAGCTTTGTTGCGCAAGCGTTGTGGCTGCCGAAGTTGCCGGTTGAGCGCGCCATGCCGGCGCGGGATCTGCTCGGTATAGTGCTGACGGGCAACGGTCGTGTCGGTTTGTTGGTGATGTTTTTGGCGCTGTGCGGGCAGTTTGCTGCGTACACCTACGTCACGCCGTTTTTGGCCCAGCAGGCGCACTTTGACGCGGCGTCGATCTCGGCGATTTTGTTTGCTTACACGTTGGTGGGGTTGGGCGGCAATTTTATTGTTGGTGGCTTGCAGCGCTTCAGCGTGAAAACGCTGCTGGCGGCGACGATTGGCCTGTTGTTTGGCGCGTTGGGAATGCTGGCGTGGTGGGCGACGTCGCCGATGTGGGTGTTGCTGTTGATGGCGGTGTGGGGCTTGGCTTACGGCGCGTTGCCGTTGGTGTTGCAGATCTGGATGGCCAAGGCTGCACCGGATGCCCAAGAGGGTGGGATGGCGTTGTTTGTCGCCAACTTTCAGATCTCGATTGCGCTGGGATCGTTGGGCGGCGGGTTGTTGGTGGATGGGTTAGGCGTGAGTCAGTCCCTGGGGTATTGCGTGGTCGCCGGTATTGCCGCGTTGCTAGTGTTAGCGGTTAACACCCGCAAGACCTGAATGTCCACCACCCAATGTAGGAGCTGCCGCAGGCTGCGATCTTTTGATCTTGCCTTTGACTCTACAAAAACAGATCAAAAGATCGCAGCCTGCGGCAGCTCCTACTGGGGGTGGGGGCTTCAGGCGCTGAGGCGCATGGTTGGCGCGGCAGGCTTGGCGGCGAGCAAGTGGGCGGCCATGAAATCAACAAACGCCCGCAGCTTCGGCGAGCGATACGGGTTGGCCGGCCACACCGCGCGAAAGGTGCCGGTGTGTTCGGTGTACTCGCCCAAGACCTGCACCAGCGTCCCGGCAGCGAGTTGCTGACGACAGGCGAAATCTGGAATGCAGACTATGCCGAGGCCAGCTTCGGCCAAGGCAATCAGCGGTTCAACCGTGCTGGACGTGGTCGCCACCGGCACCACCACATCCTCGCTGTCGACCGGCGCAATCAACGGCCAACGCTCCAGTTTTCCGTTGGTGGGAAAACGATGATGCAGGCAGCTGTGATCAATCAGATCCGCCGGTTTCAACGGCGTACCCGCGCGTTTCAGGTAAGCCGGTGAGGCCACCAGTTTCAGGTGATAGTTGCCCAGGCTACGAGCGATGAGCCGCGAATCTGAAGCATCCCCTGTGCGCACCACCACATCAAAACCATCATTGATGATGTCGACCAGATTGTCGGAAAAATGCAGGTCCAGTTCGATCTCCGGATACGCCTGCATAAACGCAGTCAGCGTCGGTGTCATCAACATCCCGGCCAGCGGCAAACTCACGCGCAGACGACCATGCGGCGCCGATCGAGTCAGCGCGAGGCCCGCTTCCATGGCTTCCATCTCGTCGAAAATCCGTCGACAGCCGTCGAGAAATTGCAGGCCTTCTTCGGTCAATTGAATGCTGCGCGTGCTGCGATGAAACAGGCGCACACCCAAACGTTGTTCCAGCCGCGCAATCGCCTTGCCGACCGCCGAGGCCGACAGGCTCAGTTGATTGCCGGCCTCGGTGAAGCTACGGGTTTCAGCCGCGCGGGAGAAGATCTTCAGCGAACTGAGGTTGTCGAGGTTATGCATGCGGGAACGCTCCGGGACGGGCAGCCCACATCGCTGTGGGCTGCCGGGGGATTTACTGGGCGTAGAGTTCAACCAGTTGGCTGTTGAACGCGGTGACAAAGGCGTGTTCATCCGGCCCGGCATTGGCGCGCAGAGGCTTGGCCCGTTCGACGAGGATTTCGACAGCGTCGGTGCCCAGCGCGGCGATCGTTTCGGCGATGAACTCGTCCAGCGGCATGGCCAGTTCCGCTTCCGAGCTGTCCATCAGTTCGGTGCGCACCCATGGCGGCGCGATTTCCAGCACGTTGACCGAGGTGTCGCGCAGCATGAAGCGTTGCGACAGGGCGTAAGAATGCAGGGCCGCTTTTGTTGCCGAATACACGGCGGTCAAGGCCATCGGCACAAATCCCAACACCGAAGAGGTGTAGGCCACGTAGGCGTTATCGGCTCGCTTGAGATGCTCGATCAGCGCCGAGGTCAGGCGAATCGGCCCCATCAGATTGGTGGTGATGGTCGACACCAGCAATTCATCGTCAATAACGCTGGCAGCGCTGTCGGGAAGCATGATCCCGGCATTGTTGATCAGCACATTGAGCTGCGGAAAGTCGCGGATCAGTTGCTCGGCGACCTTGGCGATGCTCGCCGGGTCGGTGATGTCCAGCTCGACTGCGTGCATGCCCGGATTGGCGGCGACGACTGCGGCGAGATGGGCTTGGCGGCGGCCGGAAATGATCACCTGGTTGCCCAGTTTGTGCAGCGCTTCAGCCAGACCACGGCCAATGCCTGAACCGCCGCCAGTGATGAAGATAGTGTTTTCAGTCAGTTTCATGATGAGTGCTCGCAAAGGGAATGAAAGAGGATTACTTGGCGGCGCGAATAATCAGTTCGGCGACCGCGTCGGGTTGGGAAATCATCGAGCAGTGACCGGCATCGACGAAGGTGCTGATGGCGCCGATCTTTTTCGCCAACAGTTCTTGCAGCGCCGGGGGAATCGCGTTGTCGAGGGTGCCGACCAAGTACCAGCTCGGCTTGTTGCGCCAAGCGGCGCGGGTGAGCGGGGCGGTCAGGGCGGCAGCGGAAGTCGGGCGTTGATGGCTGAACAGCTGATGCTTTTCGGCGTCGCTGACGTCTTGTGCAAAGCCTTGGTAGACGCCGTTGTAGGTCAGGCTCAGGTTGCCGGCGTCGTCGCCACGGATCTCTGCGCTCATCAGCGAAGGCTCGACCCGTTCGGTCAGGCCCAACGCCGATTCACCGATATCCGGGGTGAAAGCGTTGATGTAGACGAGACCGGCAACGTTGCGGTGTTCTCCGGCTTCGCTGATGACTGCGCCGCCGTACGAATGGCCGACCAGCAGCGCTGGGCCGGGGCTGGCGGCGATGACTTCGGCGACGGCTGCGGCATCGGCGGCCAGCGAGGTCAGGGGCAGTTCGACGGTGCTGCTGCTCAGGCCGGCGGCGGTCAGTTCAGCGCGGACCTTGTGCCAGGACGTGCTGTCGGCCCAGGCGCCGTGGACGAGGATGACGTGTTGGATGCTGCTCATGCTTGATCTCCTGTGTCAGCAGCGGGCGGGTTGCCCGTGCGGTGACTTCAGGAACAATGCTATGCGTGAGCAGGGCGGCGGATGGGCCGTAAAACCGACGTTTCCGGCCAAAGCCGTTTGGCCGCAAATGCAGGTTGGCGATTCACACGGGCAGCGACTCTTCCAGCGGTTCGACGGCGCTGCGCAGCGATTGCGGCGATTGCCCGAAAGCGCGCAGAAACGCCCGGCGCATGCGGTCGCGGTCGCCAAAGCCGGTTTCCGTGGCGATGTTGTCGAGCGAGTGCCGACCCTGTTCCACCAACAGCCGCGCGCTTTCCAGACGCAGGTTTTCGATGGCTTTGGCCGGTGAGGTGCCGGTTTCGGTGCGGAACACCCGGCTGAACTGGCGCGGGCTCAGGCACGCGGCGTTGGCCAGATCTTCGCTGCGCAGGTCTTTGCGCAGGTTGCGCCGGGCATAGTCGAGGGCTTGCTGGACGCGGTTGGACGTCGGGTTGAGCGCGACCAGTTGCGAGTGCTGCGACTGCCCGCCGGCGCGGCGGTGATAGAGCACCAGACTCTGCGCGACGCTACGGGCGAGGGCGGCGCCGTGGTCCTTTTCGACCATGCCGAGCGTCAAATCGAGCGCGGCGGTCATGCCGGCGGAGGTCCAGATTTTGCCGTCGACGATAAAAATCCGGTCTTCATCGACGGTGATCTGCGGAAAGTCGCGGCGCAACTCCGCCGCACGCCGCCAGTGCACGGTCGCCCGCCGACCACTGAGCAAACCGGCTTCGGCCAGGGCAAACGCGCCGACACACAGTGCCCCAACCCGGCGCGCACGCGGTTCGACTTCGCGCAAAAACGCGACAACGCCCGCCGGCGTCGATGAGCGATCCATCGCGCCCGCCACCAAAATCGTGTCGTACACGGCATTGCTGAACGGTTCGGTGTGCACCGAGGCAAACAGCGAACTGGCGACAGGCCCGCCATGCTCGGACAACACATGAATGTCGTAGAGCGGCTCGCCGGCACTGCGGTTGGCGAACTCGAAGGCAGACAACGCGGCCAGGCTCATCACCTGGAAATCCTCGCGTATCACTAAGGCCACTTTCTGCACGGTGCAACACTCCTCAACGATCGGATGACAGCGGTGATTGCGGACAACCAGTCCGCAAAGAACGGCCCCGCAGGCCGTTTTTCCCTGCCGACGGTTTGCCTACAGTGCGCTTCATCCCGCACCCCGTACAAGCCGAAACGGCTTTGATGAGCGATGCAGGCAAACCTTCTTCCTTCAAGCGAGTCACGATCATGTCCTCACTGTTTTCGGCAATCCATCTTGGGCCTTACACCTTGTCACACCGCGTTGTCATGGCGCCGCTGACGCGCATGCGTTCCGAAGCGGGCGATCGCCCCGGTGAACTGATGCAAACCTATTATGCGCAACGCGCTTCGCAGGGCGGCTTTATCGTTTCCGAAGCCACCGTGGTGTCGCCGACCGGCAACGGTTATCTGGGTTCGCCGGGCCTGTACAACGACGAACAGATCCCCGGCTGGAAAGCCATCACCGAAGCCGTGCACGCCAAGGGTGGGACGATTTTTCTGCAACTGTTCCATGCCGGCCGACAATCGCATCAGGACATGCAGCCCAACGGCGCATTGCCTGTCGCACCTTCCGAAGTGGCTTATAACGGCGTGGCTTACACCGCCGACGGTTGGGTCACCAGCAGCCCGCATCGCGCTTTGACGGAGGCCGAAATCAAAGACTTGGTCGAAGACTTCCGCAGCGCCTCTGCACGGGCACTGCAAGCCGGTTTCGACGGCGTGGAAATTCATGGCGCCAACGGTTATCTGATCGACCAGTTCCTGCAGGACGGCAGCAATCAGCGCTCCGATGGCTACGGTGGCAGCATCGAAAACCGCGCGCGGTTTTTACTGGAGATCACCGAGGCTGCGATTTCCGTGTGGGGCAGTCAGCGAGTGGCGGTGCGCGTGGGGCCGAGCGGCACCTTCGGCGACATGAAGGACAGCGATCCAAAGGCCTTGTTTACCTACGTGGTGCAAAGGCTGGATAGCCTCGATCTGGCTTATCTGCACTTGATCGAACCGCGCGTACTGGGCAACGTCATCGATGACAGCAAGGACCAGGCTCCGGTCGCGTCGCAGCTGATGCGCCAGCACTATCGCGGGTTGATTATTGCAGCGGGTGGTTTTACCGCGCAGTCAGCAGAGGCGATCCTGCAAGCCGGGGACGCCGATATGGTGGCGTTTGGTCGGGACTTTATTGCTAACCCGGATTTGCCTGAGCGTTTGCGTCGTGAGTGGCCGCTCAATGACTACGACCGCGACACCTTCTACGGCGGTACTGCGCGCGGCTACACGGACTATCCGACTTTTGTGCCAGAACGGGCCAAGGGCGTTACCGCTGAGGCTTAAGCAATGAGAGCGTGGGCATGCTGTCGTCGAGAGGGCATGCCCACCGTTTCAGGATGAAAACTGTCGAATACCGTGGCGATTGCCGCAGCGTTGATCGCTTGCGGCAGTTGCCCCTCACTCACACAAGTGCTCAATCGATAATCCTGAAGGGCCAGTCACAGGCCCTTCAGGCACGGCGCCATTCCGCGCGCTGGCGACTTGGTCTCAGCCCTGCGCTTCATCCTTCAAATCATCCAGCGCGTCGATGATTGCCTCATCGCTGTCCGCCATCGCTTCTTGCATGTCTTTGGTGATGGTGGTCTGGATGGTCATGACTTTTTCAGCCAGATCGCGACCTTTTTTCGAGGTCAGGATGATCGCCATGGCCTGCTCGGGATGCTGGTTGGCGCGAATCATCAGGTCGAGTTCGTCGTTGTCGAAGTGGTCGGCGTAGATCTCGACGACCTTGTCCTTCAAGTCTTCGGGATCGATGTTTTCGCGCACGACGTTGCGAATCTGCTCGCGCTCAAGCATCGGATAGCGCGAGGCGTAAGCGGTGGATACCATCTCGACCATGCTGCCATATTGCTTGGTCATGCCACTGGCCTCGACCAGTTCCTGCGCCTTGTCCTTACTGCCACCACAGCCGGCCAGCGCCGTTGCCAGCAACACGGCCAGGGTGATTTTTTTCATGCCCATGAGCATTTGTCCTTGAAAGATTTTGAAGTGCAGAAGCCTTAGCGGCGACTCAGCGCGTAGGCGCCGGCGATGATCACCAGTACGACACCGCCGATGAATGCGCCGAGCGCCGGGAACATCGCCGCTGGCCACATCAGGCCCCGGCCGAGGTTGTAGAAGAAGCCTGCGTGGGAGTAGATGGAGCTGAACAGCCAGGAGTAGAGCGCGTAGATCAAGCCGATGACCAGATAACCGGAGATTATCTTTCCTTTGAGCGACATGACGTCTTCCTTGTGCGGGGGTGAAGCTGGGGATGGATTTTGAGTAACATACTATTTCAGTAGTGGCACATCAATGGCATTGCTGCACTCATCCGCTCAGCTTCACTCACACAAGCACTTGATAAACCGGTTGTTCCTGTCTGCAAAAGCCTCGCTGTCAGCGCTTCGCCAGATTGTCTTGCTGCTTCCAGGCCTGCTGCAAGAACTCGTTGATCAACGTTGCAACCTGCTGCTGGATAACCCCCCGAGGACGCGCAGCCTCGCCATCTCCACAAATGATTCCATCGCCAGGCACGTCTTCTTCAAGCAGTGCCACGGCACCCGGTTTGCACATGGCCAAAAAGGTGAAATGGCTGGCATCGCGGATCTCGACATACTGCGTTGACCCCTGCGGCAGGCGTTTGGCGAGGTCGGCTGACTCCAGTTGCGCAGGCAGATCCTGCGACGGCGCACCGGCAGCGATCACCAGCGCCGGCACCGGCAGCGCTGCCAGGCTTTCACTGGTCATCCCGCGCGAAAAACCGAGGTCAAGGGAAACCACGGCGGTGACGCGTTTGTCGCGCAAGTCGCTGGCCAATTGAGTTTTCAGTGCGGGCGTGCTGGCCGGATTGATCTTGTCGTAATTGATGCAACTGGCCAGTTGCGGATGAACCTTGCAGTCACGCGCAAACAGCTCCGGATCGAACCGCGCACCGGCGATTTCAATGGCCGTCCAGCCGCCGAGCGAATGGCCCACCACAGCAATCTGGCGCGGTGCGACGGCACCAAACTTCTGCGGCTGCGAGGTCACCGCCGCAATCGCCCGGCTCAGGTCGCCCGGCCGCTGCCACAACTGCTCGGCAGCTTGCAAGCTACGGTCATGGGTGGTGGTGCCGGGGTGGTTGACCGCCGCGACGATGTAACCCTGCTGGGCCAACGCACTCGCCAGCCAGCCCTGATTGCTCCAGTTGCCCCGATAACCGTGGGAAAGCACCACCAGTGGATGCTCGCCTGCGGTGGGCGGCGCGTCGCGCACGGCGGCATTGCCGACAAACACCACATCGTCGGCGATCAATTGGGGTGTGGCAGTGGTTTTACCCGGATACCAGACGACCATCTCCAGCGCTCGCTCATTGTGCGGGTCGGGCAGGGTCGAGGACTGGAAACCGATAGCGTTGACGTCAGCGAGCGCGCTGGTGGTCAGGCAGGTTAAAAGCAGGGCACCGAGAGCTGGTTTCAATGAGTGGATCTTCCATGATTGGGGGGAGGGGATGGCAATTTGCAATCCGCTGGCAGTGTGCAACACAGTTTGCACACTGCGCTGTAGCTTGCTTACGTTGCCAGCGATAGATAAATCGCCAGCGCTCCCAGCAGGCAAGCCACCAGCGTCGGTGCATAGTGGATGGCTCGCGCCTTTGTGGTTCGGGACGAACTATCGATAGTTTCCAGTGACGACAGCCGCTGTTCAACGGCGCGAAGCAGAGTTTTCTGCTCAATATCAACCTGCTGCAGCAGACTGATCGTTGCAGATTGCTGCGTTAGTGCAGCCTCCGCCGTCTTGGTGCGGTCGGTCAATAGGTGCATCTGCCTGGCCAAGTCAGCACGCTCAGCTTCCAGAACATCCACACGGCCGGCAAGTACGCGATTGCAATTGTCGAGCGCTGGCAGTTGCTGTGAGAAGGCCTGCGTCTTCAGCGCCAGTTCAGTTATCCGTGCATCATCAAGGGTTCGATGCTGTGCGAGTCGACCTGTCTGATCGGTAAGAACTTTAACGTTGCCTTCCAGTTCCTGGGTGCGCGAAGTTGCCGATTGTTGACTTTGCTCATGCCTGGTCAACTGCGCATTGACAAACTGTTCATGGATTTCTTTTTCTTCGCGCCATGCTTCACAGTCAATCATGCGCAGTTCCAGACTATCGACCATGTCTTGCTGTTGTAACTGGTCGCAGACCTGCTGCTGCAATTGGTCAAGGAAAGCTTTGACCACGGCTCTCTGATTGCCATCGAGGGTTTTTGTATCTGCCGTGACCATCGCGATTTTGTTGACCAGTGCCTCATTGAATCCCTGCAGCACCTGGTTTTTCTGGGTCATGACCTTCAACATGACTTGCAGCACTTTCTGGGTGACCACGAGACTGGCGCCCAGTCCCTGAACCAGAATGGCCAGCTCTTTATCGGTGTTACCTGACAACCCCGAGGTGAGCTGGCCCCACCAGTTCCGGCTCTCCAGACTGTTCATTAGTGAGCTAGCCTGGTCTTTGACTTCTAAACTCTGGCGTGATGCCCGTTCTATGTCCAGAACCGCCTCTTCAAGGGCTCGCGTGAAGTCCCTGATCTCTTGGTGGTTGGCGGCTGTCAGGATACCGTCGGCACGTCGCATTACAGCAGGAAGCCTGGCGGGGGTGTTATGCATGTTCATAGGCGTGCTTCTCGAATCAGGAGCGGATAATACGGAGAGTGAGAGGGTCGATCGCGGCAATGGGCTCATGAATCGACAACGTACGGGTATAAGCTTCCATCTGTCCCAGAACCATCAGCTCTGACTCGATGTAGCCACCCAGATCGCCAATCAGCGCCAGTTCGTTTTCTGCGACAATGATGAGTTGCTCACACGCTGCGCGCTCAGCGTTCAGCACCTCCACTTGCCCGTCCTGGAAGGCGATGACTGCGTTGATAATGCGGGTCATGAAACCCTGCAGGGCATGAGCTGAAATGCCGAAACCCACGGCAGCGACGGCTGCTGAGATGTAAGGCGCGAATGGGGCCAAGGCGCCACCTGTCTGTGCTACCAGCCATTTTTCCAGCATCAGGTCGAGCGAATCCCATATCACCAATGATCCGCTAATGATGACGGTTTCACTGATTTTGCGGACGAGCTCCTCACGGGGCATCGTCTGCGCCCCTTTGTAGAGCTGCCAGCTGTTGTTGGCCAAATCGAAAAGGTTGCGCGCCAGGTTGTAGATCTGGCCGATGGTCTTGGACAGGGCGTTGACGATGAACTCGGCAATACCACGCAAGAGCTGTAGCGGGTTTTCCAATACATTGCGCAATACTGCGAGGATCTTCTTCAACATCCGATCTACGCGCACCTTGATCTTGGCGACGCCTCCACTCAACACGTCTACCAGTTCATCTTTGATGGCTTTGATTGCAGTCGTCGTCAGTCGCTCGAAGATGTCATAACCAACATTCTTGAAAGCCTCGCCGGCTGCACCGGCCGCTAGAGAAATGGTCGCCCCCGATGTGTCTTTGATCTTCTTCGCTTCTTGGTTGCTGCGGGTGCCCTGTTCAGTCGCCAGCTCCTCCTTTCTGTTCCTAAGCCTGCCGTCGGACAATGCCGGCTCTCGTTTGGCATCTTCGTCCGCAGAAGAATTTTTCTCGCTCTTGCTCACGTCCTTGAACTGAGCAAAGTTCTCCCTGATCAGATGGGCTTCCAATGCGGCGGCGGTCTCTTTGGATTCCATATTGATGAACCGGACGGTACAACCGGTTTCCATCACATCGGCGAGTTTGTAAGGCTCTGCTCCAGGTTTCTGCCCCTGCTTGTATTCGTTGAAATGGCCGGCATTCCAGCGCGATTGCATGTTCTCGCTGTCGCCCACATACACAGGCTTATCGTATTTATCGAAGACAACATAGACGCCGGGGGCGTTGGGCATTTTCTGCTTGAAATCATCCGGTCGTTGGCCATTCTCGATCGTGAACTTGCCATCGAACTTCAAGGTTGCCAGCGATGAAATGCCATGCGTCAGGCTCTTCTGAATCATCTCTTTCCACGCCTGGCCGCGGTTTGCGACCTGCATGACGGACTGGGCCGAAGTCGCTTTCAAAGCTTCTTTAGCCTCGGCACTGAAATCGGTGTGGTTGGCGTTCGGAGTGGCGTTGCGTTTGTTGCGGTAGCCTGCCACCAACTTGCGGGTCACGTTATCGATAGCGCGATCAACAATCAGGTTGGCCATGGGTGGCAAGGTCGCCAAGACTGCATCCTGAGGATTCGGGGGCAATATCGTGCTGGAAGGTGCTTGAAGTTCGCTGGCCACGCATTCTGTCCTTGTTAGTGAGGCGTTTTGTTTGATGTTTCACAAGAGAAGTGGAGCCAAATCGCGTGGTGGCAATTAGATGGCTAATACGTGGATGGTGACCGGATACGCCAGGCGCGACAAGCCCCATAAGCAACAGAGACTTCAGGAACGAACGCCCTGAACGAGCGGAACGGTGCCGGGCGCAACCGGGCGCGGGAGGACTTGATAGCAGAGCAAACGCTAGCGATATCAGCAAACGCCGGGATGAGCAGTGCTGAACAGATGGCGGCGGAGGTTAATCACGCTCTGCCGCAAGAGCCCCTGAATATCACTCCACGCACAGTTTCGGGGTAATAAGGATTTCCCCGGAAGCGTTGGCGCTACTTGTCCCATCGACCTTGTGCGCAGGATCTTTACGACCGCTCCATTCGACGGGATACGGCCCGGTCGCGGCCAGTATCGTTTGCATGCGAGTCATGAAATCAGCGTCGCTTCGGGCGTAGAAAACCCACTCTCGACGTTGCTCACCGGTCACGGTGCACACCCACTTCGCCAGGCCGTTTTCCGTTGCGGCCGACCTTAGCAAAACTTCCATTTCATTCATGCGCACCAGATCGCGAGGTCGCGGCAGGAACTTCCGGGAAGTGTAGTTCCAGCGGACTTTCATCTTGAACGGCAACGCTTGCTGCTCCGCCGCGGAAATTGTGTTGGCAGTGTGATAGTTCATGGGACCGGGGATATCCGGGTAGTCGGAATCCTGTAGAGGGTCCTCCCCCGGCTCGGCGAGACGTGCTTGTGTATAAAGACCAGGACCAGTGCCAAGAATGGCCTTGAGTGCCGCATCTCTTTCGTCATTACGGTCAACCACACAGTCCTCGTAAGCGGCACTCTGGCTTGGGCCTTCATCCAGGCACGGGTCGCGTTCGACCGGTGGCGGAGGATGGGCGCATCCCGTGTTGAGCAGAACTGTTGATGCCAACAGCAGTAGCAGCGGCAAAGTGCGATTAAGGGTGTTTTGGTTGTTGAATTTAATGCGCTTCAAAAACGTGCCTTCCTTGGGAGGGGCGGGGGAATAGTTGGGCGGCGAGAGGCGTGCGGGCAATGCCTGATCAATGCCGCTTATAAAATCAGCGACTTTTTGAAATCACGCTACTCATGTATTGATTCAAGTCGCGAAAGTCTTCAACGCTCCAGGCGTGCGGCGCTATTTTTACGCCGTTCTCGCGCAGGGTCCTTGGAATCAAGTCGCCATTGGGGCGAAGGATGATCGAGGAGACGATGACCCCCGGATAATCATTCAGGCGTTTCTTGAAGGCGGTCGTTGTCAGGTCAGGTGTCGGCGGCTGGCTTTTATTTGCCAAGGGGCCTGTTGCCTTGATATCGGCTCCGTGGCACATCGCACATCGCTGCACAAAAAGACTCTTGCCATTGGTGTTATCGGCAACGGACAAAGATGTTTGAACAACCGACAGAATTCCAAGCGCCGCGATAAGCAGTACTTTCATTTTTTCACATGTCCTTGTGGCGGACCGGACTATCCGGTCCGCATTTTACGATCAGCTCTGGCAGAAGCGGATGCGGTTGCCGAAGGGGTCGTACACTTCCAGGACCTTGCCCCAGTCCTGTTGCACAACACTCGGACGTCCGTACCCATAGCGCTTGTTCAATAATTCTTCGCCGAACGATTCGATGTTATGCATCGGCACAAACACCGTCGAGCCTGGACTTGCATCGCCATGATGTTCGGAAAGATGCAGTTGCAGGCCATTGCGGCTGATCCCCAGGTAGAGCGGTAGATCCGCTTCGAACCGGTGTTCGAATTCGACACTGAAACCGAGAAAGTCGAGGTAGAACTCGCGGGTTTTGGTTTCGTCGAAAATTCGCAGGATCGGAATGGCTTTATCGAAGGTGATTGCAGATTCGGGTTTTGCCGCAGGCAGCATTGCCGATGCGGTGTTCCAGTCCTTGTAGCCCAATTGCTGCGCGACTGTTTCCAGTGCTGCGCAATGGGTCATCGCTTGATCGCTCGACGCCAGCGCGGCGCGCAGCCGTTTGGCCATCTGCTTGGCTTGTTCGATTGAAAGCATCGTATCTCCTGTGGTCGAGATATTCTGGTGCTCGCGTTGCCAAACCTCGACTTCAAGAAATGCGCAGGGATTTGGGGAAAAGAAGCAATGCTTTCACCTTTCCTTTCGGAAGCGAGCGGCAGGCAGCATCAGCCTGCGCCGATGATACACAGCGGCCCAACACAACGAAAGCCGTCCCCACGCCCCTGTAGGAGCTGCGGCACGCTGCGATCTTTTGATCTTTAAATGCAAAATCAAAAGATCGCAGCGTGCCGCAGCTCCTACAAAGCGTTTGCAAAACCAGACCGGGACGTGCCTTCACTCACCACAGGCGCGCTTCAGCTTCATCGAATTTATCGGCGACTTTCAAAAAAGTATCTGCCCATCCGCTGCTGAGACTGAGCTCTTGAAGCGGTCCAGTAGGAGCGAAAAGCACGGCGATGTGAAGCTTGTCGGGTAGCGCGCCAGCTCTGAGCGAATCAAGCAGCAACTCCAGTTCGGTTTTTGCCGCATCCTCATCCGCCCATGAAGACCAGCTGAAATCATTGTCAGGAAGCGATACCAACTCGATCGAGGCTTCCAGTACCTGGATGAGTAGTTCGCGAGGACTGCTGTGTTGTGGGAGGCCCTGGATCAGCTGTTTTGTGATGTCTGTTTTCATAATGCTTCCATGGAAAACGCTTGTCCAAACCGCTGACTGTCGAACTTCCCTGGGCGCCAGAGGCCGAGAAAAGTCGCATAGATAACACTCTCGATTTCACATCGCAAAGGGTTGTTCATCCAAGTCACAGCCAGTTGAGTAGCCGTCTGAAGGAACTACTCGAAGAAGTGTCAGAGCAAACTCCACGAAACCCCGACATAAACCCCCATCCCTTCACCCGGCGTCGACCGCGCGGCATCCGCTCCTTTATCGTCATAGCCCGGCGTGACCGTCGCCGCGTAGTGCTTGTTGGTCAAATTACGCATATCCACCCAACCTTGCCAGTCACCCTTCGGCGCGTTGTAGCCCAGCGTTGCACCAAACAGTGCGTAAGGATCGGCGTAGTAACTGTCTGCGTAATCCACTGCAACTTTGGAAACCAACTGGGTATTCACCGCTGCGAAGAAACCCTGCGGCCAGTCATAACGTAATTCGCCCTGGTAGTAGTGCATCGGCAACCCCGGCAAGCGGTTATCGCCGAAGCGCTCATCGTCGCGATAGTGGAAATCGCTGAACGTATACGCCTGGCGCAAGCTCAACTGTCGGCCATCGGCAGCCGACCAGAGTTGGCTGTTCAGGCTGGCTTCGACACCTTGGTGCACGGTCGGGCTGGCATTCAACTCATACGGCGTGACGGCATTGGCATCCGGCAGCACCGACAGCAGCTCATGCCGCACTTGCGCGTAATACCACGCCAGACTCCATTCGCCGACGACACTGTCACCGCGCCCACCGAGTTCCAGCGTGGTCGCTGTCTGGTTTTGCAGTTTGACCGGATCTTTTTGCGTGCCGGTTGCCGCGCCATTGCCGGCCGGGAAGCGCACGTTGGAGCTGTAGATCAGCGACCACGGGTGCGGTGCTTCGACCGAGCGGCTGAGGTTGCCGAACACTTGCAGGTCTGGCGTGATCTGGTAGCGCAGGCCGAGGCGCGGGGCGTAGTCCCAGTCGTTCATGCTGGTTTTGCCGCCGCTTTGCGGGTAGGTCACGTCACTTTCGCGGCGGGTGTAGATGGCGGCGAGGCCGGTGGTCAGCCAGAGGTCGTCGGCGATTTCCAGGTCGTTGCCCAAGTGCAGGACGGTGTCCGAACCCTGATAGGTGAAGTTGCGCATGTGCGTGCCCGGCGCGTAGCCGGCGGTGTTGCCGGTGGGGATGCGCACCATTTCGCTGGCGCCGTCGTTGGGCAAATGTTTGGTCACGCGCAGGCCGACATTACTGCGGCTTTCCATGCCGAAAATCGTGTCGCGGCGTTTGTAGTCGAAGGTGCCGCTGACGTCGGTGTAGGCGACTTTCAGGCGGTTCGGGCCTTCGCGCAGGTCCATTGGGTAATCGTGATAGACCAGGCCGGTCTGGATGCTCGAATCGTCGTCGATGTAGAACGTGGTCTTGTTACCGATGAAGGTGCTGCCGGGCTGTTTGCGGCTGTCGTCGCGCGACACGTAGGAAGGGTTGGCGGCGCGAGGATCATGTTCGATGGAATGCTTGGTCACGCGGCCGGCGAGGTCGTTGTCGGTTTCGCGGTAACGGATGTAGAAGCGTGTTTCCAGATTCGGGTTGAAGCGGTAACCGAAGTTGGCAATCAGGCCTTTGCTTTCGCTGGCGGTGTGATCCTGATAACCGTCGGCGTTGGCATCGGTCAGCGACACGTAGTAATCGAAGTCGCCCAGCACTTGTCCGGAACTCACCTGGCGCTGTTGATAACCGTGACTGCCGGTGGCGTAGCGCACTTGCAGTTTCGGTGCGTTGTAACCGGTGTGGCTGACGTAATCGATGGCGCCGCCGAGTGCCAGCGAGCCACGGTCAAAACCGTTGGCGCCGCGCAACACTTCAACGTGATCGACCCACAGGGGTTCGAGCAATTCATAGGGCGTGCCGCCGGGGCCGGTCAACGGCAGGCCATCGAGCATCGTGTACAGCCCCGAGGCATGGGCGCCCGGCGCACGGTTGATGCCGGAACCACGCACGGAAATCTTCACCCCCTCGTTACCCGCCGACTGCGCGTAAACACCCGGTTGATAGGCCAGCACGTCCTGATTGCTCGCCACGCGGCCCTGCAAAGGCTGGCGCATATCGACGACGTTGGTGGCGCCTGGCACCTGATCGAGCCGGGTCTTGGCTTCTTCGACGCTGGCGTCTGCACCGCCGCGCTCGTCGGCCGAAATCAGCACTTGCCCCAGTTCCATTCCTTGAGTCTCGGCCATCGCCGGGCAGGCAAGGGCCAGGCCCAGCAGGGCAATGGGCAGGGATTTGGGCGACGGCATCGAGAAACTCCAGCGAACAAGGGGCGGACAATGAACAGTGCGACGTAACAAAGAACGAAGGAAACACATGGCGATTTGGCTTTTTGCCCGTTAATGGCAAACCGCAAGTCGTGGGCTAACCTCACGTGTCTGGTTTGCCGCGTCAATAAACGCTTTGTTTCCGCATTCATTCGTGAGGGCTCGGTCATGGCAAAAGACAAAAAGAAGGCCGTCAAGGCGCCTGAAAGTCCGAAGTTGAAAAACAAGGATTACCTTGAGCAGTTGCGCAAGCTGCACGTTGAGCTGGTCAAGTTGCAGGAGTGGGTGATCGCCAAGGGCGTCAAAGTCTGCATCGTCTTCGAAGGGCGTGATGGCGCCGGCAAGGGCGGGACGATCAAGGCGCTGACCGAACGCGTCAGCCCTCGAATCTTTCGCGTGGTGGCGCTGCCGGCACCGACGGATCGGGAAAAAACCCAGATGCACGTTCAGCGCTACCTGCCTCATTTGCCGGCAGGAGGTGAAGTGGTGATCTTCGACCGCAGTTGGTACAACCGCGCCGGCGTCGAGCGGGTGATGGGCTTTTGCACCGAGGATCAGGCTGACAAATTCCTCAAGTCGATCCCGTGGGTCGAACATGCCATCGTCCAGTCGGGGGTGATCCTGCTCAAGTATTGGCTCGAAGTCAGCCCCGAAGAGCAGACCCGTCGACTTGAAGCACGCATCAACGACGGCCGCAAGACCTGGAAACTGACGCCGATGGATCTCAAGTCCTACAGCCGCTGGTACGACTACTCACGGGCGCGGGACGAGATGTTCAAACACACCGACACCGAGCATGCGCCGTGGCTGGTGGCGGACTCGAACGACAAGCGCCGGGCACGGCTGAACATCATCACTGACGTGCTCAGCCGCATTCCGTATGAGGATGTGAAACGCGAGAAGATCGAACTGCCCAAACGGCAGAAACCGGGTAAATACCGCGAGCCGGATTACCCCTATCAACGCGTCGCGCAAAAATTCTGAGCCAGCAGAACCGCAGGCGCCAAGCTTGCTCGCGAAGGCGCAGTGTCAGCCAACATTTTCGGCACAGACATTGCGCAATCGCGAGCAGGCTCACTCCTACAGGTTTCAATCAATCTTGCTGAGTGCGACCTTCCAGAATGTTGAATGCATCGTCCAGCGGCGCGTAGCCGACGATCGCTTTGGTCTGGTCAATGGCAAGGCGCTTGTAGCGGTTGTTCGAGACGCCATGGACCACGTGGTATCCGCTCAGCTCGGCTTCAACGCAGTTGCGCAGTAACGCCACGACATCCCGCACACTGATAAACGCAGCGACGTCCCTGTGGCTGTGAACTTCACCCGGATGGAATTCGTTGACGTTGGCAATGCGCACGGCGATGGTCGTCATCTCACCGTCGTTGGCATACAACGACGCCAACGCTTCCCCGAACGCTTTGCCCACCCCATAAAGATTGCCGGGTTTCGGCGCCATGCATTCGTGAACTTGCACATCCTTCGGATAGCCTTCAATCGCCTGGGCGCTGCTGGCAAAGATAAAGCGCTTGCAGCCCTGCGTCTTCGCGGCGAGCAGCATGTTGTAGGTCCCCACCATATTCACCGGCAGGACAGAGGTCATGAAGTCCGCGTCGGGATTCGGATCCGCCGCGAGGTGAATCACCGTGTCTATGCCTTCACAGGCCGCAAGGCAGCCGGGTAGGTCGGTGATATCGAGAGTGCAGCTTTCCAGCGAATCCGGAAAACGACTGTCGTCGACATCGGCCAAACGCAAGTCCAGTTCATCGCCATAGGCCATCCAGAAAGCGTTGCCGATCTTGCCCGCAGCACCGGTGACCAGGATTTTTCGCGTACTCATTTCCGTGTGTCCTCAGGGTGAGATTCCATTCTGGCCGCTCGGCCAATCCGATGAATATCATCCCCGGATGTTGCACATCAAGGTCTTTGCCGATTCCCGGCAATACCTGATCAGCCGTGCACGCAGCTCGCAAATAGAAAGCGGCACCTTCATAAAATTCACTGTTTTCGACGTTCAGCGCTTTTGCAGACCGTCCGTCAGACACGCGCTGCAATCCATTGAACATACGTTCTTGCCGCTCTGACAGATAAGTCTGAGCAGACGAAATTTCCCCGTCGTCTGGCTAACGGGAGAACACCATGAAAGCAATCGTTTACAACGGCCCGCGTGATGTCAGCGTGCAGACTGTCGCGGATGCCAGAATCGAGAAACCTACCGACGTTCTGGTGCGAATCACCACGACCAATATCTGTGGTTCGGATCTGCACATGTATGAAGGGCGCACCTCGATGGAGACCGGCCGGGTGTTTGGCCACGAGAATCTTGGTGAGGTGATTGAGGTCGGCGCTGGCGTTGATCGGGTCAAGGTCGGTGACCGGGTATGTCTGCCTTTCAACATCGGGTGCGGCTTCTGCGAGAACTGCGAAAAAGGCCTGACCGGTTTTTGCCTGACCGCCAATCCCGGCAGCGCGGGCGCCGCGTATGGTTTCGCCGACATGGGGCCTTATCAGGGCGGCCAGGCTGAATTGCTGCGCGTGCCGTATGCCGACTTCAATTGTCTGGTGCTGCCCGAAGATGCCGAGGAGCGCGAGGACGATTACGTCATGCTCTCGGACATCTTCCCGACAGGCTGGCACGCGACTGAACTGGCCGGTCTGCTGCCAGGTGAGAGCATTGCCATTTATGGCGCCGGGCCGGTTGGCTTGATGGCGGCGCACTCGGCGATGATCAAGGGCGCGTCGCAGGTCTTTGTCGTCGACAATCATCCTGACCGTTTGAAACTGGCCGCCCAGTTGGGCGCGACACCGATCAATTCGCTGGAGAAAGAGGCGGTGGATCAGATCCTCAATCTGACCCACGGCAAAGGCACCGACCGTGGCTGCGAGTGCGTCGGTTATCAGTGCTGCGATCGCCATGGCCACGAAGCCAATCACCTGACCATGAACAACCTTGTCGCCTCCACCAAGGCTACCGGCGGTATCGGTGTGGTCGGCGTGTTTGTGCCGCAGGATCCGGGCGCTGAAAACGAACTGGCCAAGCAAGGCAAGATGGCCTTCGATTTCGGCTCGTTCTGGTTCAAGGGCCAGCAGATCCGCACTGGTCAAGCCAACGTCAAACACTACAACCGTCGCCTCGCCGAGCTCATTCATCACGGCCGCGCCAACCCTGCGCAGATCATCTCGCATCGCCTGAAACTGGCCGAAGGGCCGGATGCCTACAAGCATTTCGATGCGCGTGATAACGGCTGGACAAAAGTCGTGCTCAAACCAGCCGCTTGAGTCGCTTGCCAGCGCCGGCGGCACTCCCGCCGGCGCGTTTCTCCAGCGCTTTGCGCAAGCCATACCCATAAGAACAGTCGCTTATCCGTGATTCCATTGCCGAGTGGAGATACCTTTCATGAACGACCTTCCAGCCGTCAGCAGGGCAGTCAGGCCATTGCCGTTCGAGCCTTCTTTCGAGCAGATCCCCGATGACGAGGCGCAGACCAGCGAGGAGTTGGCCAAGGCCCTGCATTCCATTATGGAAACCACCTTCAAGGACAACGGTCACGCCACGCGCAGCGTTCATGCCAAAGCCCATGGCTTGCTGCGCGGGCGGATCACGGTGCTCGATAACTTACCGGCTGAACTCGCTCAAGGGCTCTTTGCGACGCCGGTGACATTGCCGGTGGTTTTGCGTTTCTCGACCAACCCCGGCGACATTCTCGATGACAAGGTGTCGACCCCAAGAGGCCTGGCGCTGAAGATCACAGGTGTCGAGGGGGCGCGCCTGCCGGGCAGTGAAGGGGCAGTCACTCAGGATTTTGTGATGATCAATGCCAAAGCCTTCACCTCCGCCACGCCCAAGGCCTTTCTCAAGTCGCTGAAGTTGTTGGCGAAGACCACAGACAAGGCGCCGGGGCTGAAGAAAGCGTTTTCTGCGTTGCTGCGCGGTGTGGAAGCGGCCATCGAATCGGTCGGCGGCGAAAGTGGCACGTTGAAGAGTCTTGGCGGCCACCCGCAAACGCATATTCTCGGGGAAAGTTTCAGCACCGTTGCGCCGATTCTGTATGGCACCTATTACGCGAAACTGGCGGTGGTGCCGCTCTCTCCTGCGTTGACCGCTCTGACCCATCAGCACGTTGATTTTGCCGGCAATCCCGACGGCCTGCGCCAGGCGATCAAAGACTTTTTTGCGCAGAACCCGGGGATCTGGGAGGTTCGCGTACAGCTGGCGACTGACCTGGAAAAAATGCCGATTGAGGATGCATCGGTCGAATGGCCGGAAAAACTCAGCCCTTACATTACCGTCGCTCGCATAGAGGTCGATGCACAGAACGCGTGGTCCTCCGAAAACGTTGAGGAAATCGATGACGGCATGTCGTTCAGCCCTTGGCACGGCCTCGCGAGCCATCGTCCTTTGGGTGGGGTGATGCGGGTGAGAAAGCCTGCTTATGAAATGTCTGCGCGTTTTCGCGGTGAGCATAACGGTTGCCCGATTCACGAGCCCCGTTAGTGTCGGGGACGAATCGGCGTTCCACCCGTCGATTGTCCTGAACCACTGCCATCCGGCGACTTTCTACCGGGGGAGTCCTCAAGGAGTAGTCCCTATGTTCGATCAGCGAAAGCAGACAAAACTGGCGGCATGGCGCGAACTGGCGACGCAGTCGCACAAACACCTGGACCCGGAGGAGCAGTACGACGAATTGCTCAAGGCTGCCGATGAAATGGAGGAGCAAGGGTTGATCACCAGTGCCGAATGGCGGCAACTGGTGCGTGATGCGGGGAGTGTGTTCACCGGCGATAGCGGGGGAACCCATTGATCACTGTGATCGGAGAAAAATCCCATGTTCAATATCTGTTTATCGGTGCCAACGAGGTGCAGCGTTCGTTCGGGTTTTATCAAGCGATCCGCTGACTTTTACATCGCCTGCCTGCGCGATCCGGTGGGCAACAAAATCGCGGTATTTTTCAGCGGGTGAGTGCCTGCATGGACACGATCGATTCCGCGCTGATGGCGGCCCGTGCACAGTTCGCGATCACGATCAGTTTCCATATCGTGCTGGCGGCGTTGACCATTGGCCTGGCGAATTTCCTCATGGTGCTGGAAGCCTTGTGGCTGAAGACCGGGCGCAAGGTTTATCTGGATGTCTATCGCTACTGGCTGAAGGTGTTTGCCCTGAATGTAGCGGTGGGCACCGCGTCGGGACTGATTCTGGAGTACCAGTTCGGTCTGAACTGGTCGCGATTGGCGGTGCAGGCCGGCGATGTGCTCGGCCCGTTGATGTTTTATGAGGTGTTGGCGGCGTTTTTTCTCGAGGCCGGGTTTCTCGGGATCATGCTTTTTGGCAGGAAGAAAGTCGGGCCACGCCTGCACTTTTTTGCAACGTGCGCGGTGGCCACAGGTTCGCTGATCAGCGCGTTCTGGATTCTCTCGGCCAACTCCTGGATGCACACGCCCGCCGGTTTTTCGATTGCTGCTGACGGTCGTTTCATCGCCGAAAACTGGTGGACAATCATTTTCAATCCGTCGTTTCCTTATCGACTGGCGCACATGACCATCGCTGCGTTGCTCGGCAGCGCCGTTTTTGTCGGCGGTATCAGCGCCTGGCAATTGCTCAAGGCTTCGGACAATCCGCGAGCGCGTCTGCAATTCTCGATGGCGCTTTGGGTGATCGTTGGGTTGGTGCCGCTGCAGATCGTGGTTGGCGATCTGCATGGCCTGCACACGCTTGAGGTCCAGCCGCAAAAGGTCGCGGCCATCGAGGGCTCATGGACGCGGCCAGCGCCAGGGGCGGGTGAACCATTGCGGCTGTTTGCCTGGCCGGACATGAGCGAGCGGCGCAACCACTGGGAGTTGGCGATTCCACGGATTGGCTCGTTGTACTTGCGCCATGACCTGAGTAGCACGATTGCGGCGCTGGATGAGTTTCCGCGCGCTGACATCCCGCCGGTGGCACCGGTGTTTTTCGCCTTCCGCCTGATGGTCGGGCTGGCAATCCTGATGCTGGTACAAGGCCTTGTCAGCTTGCGGCTGCGCTGGCGACAGCGCCTGTACACGTCACGCGGCTGGCTATGGAGCAACGTATTGCTGGCCCCGGCGGGTTTTCTGGCGATGCTCAGCGGATGGGTCGTTACCGAGGTCGGTCGTCAGCCGTTTACCGTCTATGGCCTGCTGCGCACGGCGGACAGCCTGTCGTCGGTGTCACGGGCGCAAGTAATGGGGGCGACCTGGCTGATCCTGCTGTTTTACTTGCTGATCTTCGGCATCGGCCTGTGGGTATTGTTGCGTCTGCTGCGTGAGCCGCCGCACGAGGATGAGCCGGGGCCACAGCCAACCCTGGCAGATGAAACGGGCCATTCTTGAGGAACTTCAGCAATGGACATCGACTGGATTACCTTGCTGTGTGCCGGTGCCCTGGTGTTCTCGGTAATGAATTACGTATTGCTCGACGGCACCGATCTGGGCGTCGGCGTGCTGATGGGCATGACCCGCGACCCCAAGGAACGCCGCGCGATGGCGGTGACGATCCTGCCGATCTGGGATGCCAACGAGACGTGGCTGGTACTCGGCGGCGGTGGGCTGATGGCGTTGTTTCCGTTGGCGTATGCCGTGCTGCTGCCAGCGGTGTATTGGCCTTTTATCCTGATGTTCCTGGCGTTGATTGTCCGCGCGGTTGCCCTGGAGTTTCGTGATCAAGCCCCCGGCGAAGCCAGCAAACGCGCGGTCGATGGCTTGTTGCTGTGTGGATCGCTGCTCACCGGCGTGACGCAGGGCATAGTGCTCGGCACGCTGGTGCAGGGTGTTGCGCATCAGGGCGGGCAATACAGCGGTAATGGCAGCGAATGGCTCAGCCCGTTCCCGTTGTTCAGCGGAGTGGTGCTGGTTATCGGCTACACCTGGCTCGGCGCATGTTGGCTGCACTGGCGTTGCGTCGGGCAATTGCAATTGCGCTCGGCATGGCAAGCGCGAGGACTGGCGGTGGCGACCGTGCTGTTGCTGATTGTGCTGGTCGGCTGGACGGCGACGCTACAGCCGCAATATGCGCAGCGGCTCAGCGATCCACGCGTGTGGATGTCGGCAGGCGTCGTGCTTGCGGTGTTGTTGACGGTATTTGCCTTGGGGTTTGGCACACGTCAGCAATTTGTACCGCTGTTCGCCGCACTCGGCGTGTTTGTGTTGGCCTTTGCCCTGATGCTGGTGGCGCTGTATCCGTTGATCGTCCCACCGGATCTGACCTTGCAGGCGGCAACGTCGAGCCCGAAAAGCCAGTTGTTCATGCTCATCGGTTTCGCCGTACTGATCCCGGTGACGCTGATTTACAACACCTATGGTTTTCGCGTTTTCAGTGGCAAGGTTCGAGTAAGAGGGCAAGCGTGACGGGCCAATCGGCTCAGGTCACGCGACCTTTCTTTTGCTTGGGCTGCGCGCTTCTCGAGCTTTCCAGCAACTGTGCGAACGCGGCCTTGTCGATCGGTCGGCTCATGAAGTAACCCTGCACCTCGTTGCATTGATCCTTGCCGAGAATGTCCAGTTGTTCTTCGGTTTCGACGCCTTCGGCGGTGACGGTCAGGCCCATGGCTTTGCCCAGCCCGATAATGGCTTGTACCACCGCGCGGTCGTTGCTGCCGCTGCTGATCGAGGCGATGAAGCGCTTGTCGATCTTGATGCCGTCGAACGGATAAGCGCGCAGATAGCCGAGGGACGAATAGCCCGTGCCGAAGTCATCCATGTTCAGGCGCACGCCGAGTTCCTTGAGGGCGTTCATGGTGGCCAGCGCACCGTCGGTGTCGTTGAGCATGACGTTTTCGGTGATCTCCAGCTCCAGGCGGCTGGCCGGGAAACGTGTTTGCACCAGCACTTCGCGAACATCCTCGACCACGTCGCTGACGGCAAACTGTGCGGGCGACAGGTTCACCGAGAGCAGGATATCCGCCGGCCAGGTCAACGCGGTTTCGCAAGCCTCACGCAGCACCCAACGGCCCAGCGGGACGATCAAGTCAGTCTGCTCGGCGAGCGGAATGAACACGTCCGGTGCTAGCAAGCCCTGAATCGGATGCTGCCAGCGCACCAGCGCTTCGACGGACACGATGTGCTTGCCATCAACCTTGTAGCGTGGCTGGTAATGCAGGACGAACTCGTTGTGCGTCAGCGCATGGCGCATGTCATCTTCGAGTTGTCGACGGGTCTGGATCTGATCGCTCATGTGCGCTTCGAAATAGCACCAAGTGTTCTTGCCTTCGGATTTCGCCTTGTACAGCGCGATGTCGGCGTAGCGGATCAGATCGCTGGCGACATAACCGTGGCGGCGGCTGAGGGCAATGCCGATGCTGGCGCCGACGTGCAACGGATGCTGCTCGAACAGCACCGGTTGATGCAGGCTGCCGATCAGCCGCGTGCAGAACTTGTCGATTTCGTTGTGGCTGTCCATGCCATTGAGCACCACCACGAACTCGTCGCCGCCCAGCCGCGCGACGATGTCGTGTTCGCGGGTGCACTCGCGCAGGCGTGCGGCGACTTCTTGCAGCACTGCGTCGCCGGCGGGATGGCCGAGGGAATCGTTGATCGGCTTGAAGTTGTCCAGGTCGATCATCAGCAGCGACAGCGCCGGCGCGTGTTCCTTGAGTAGCAGGGCTTCGTCGAGATAACGCGCGAGTTTGTTGCGGTTGGGCAGGCCGGTCAGGGCGTCGTGCATCGACAGGTGCTGGATCTGCGCGTGGGCGGCGACCTCGTCGGTGATGTCGCTGGCGGTGCCGCGATAACCGATCAATGCGTCCTTGTCGAAAATCGGCCGGGCCGACAAGCGGCAGTGACGTTGCTGGCCAGACTGATCGCGGTAGGTGCAGCGCAGATCGCTGGCATTGGCTTCTTCGGTCAGTTTGCGCAGCCACAGTTGCAGCGGCGTGGTGTCGCAAAACAGCAACTGACCAATGTCTTGCCCCAGCCACAGGGTGTGCGAGTAACCGGTCACTTCGCTGAAACGCGCCGACAGATACGTCAGCGCCAAGTCGCGGTCGACTTCCCAGATCCAGTCCGAGGCCGCTTCCGCAACGGCGCGAAATCGTTCTTCGCTGGCTTCCAGACCACGGTTGACCGACTCCAGCGCGATGTTGGAGGCCTGCATCACTGCGAAGCTTTTATCGACGTATTGCGAGGAGCGCAGGGCATGCCGAAAAAAGTAGGCCGTCAACAGCATCAGCACCAACATCGTTGCGCCAAGAGTCGGCAACAACGACCACAACAGTTGCTGCCCCGGTCGTTCCTGATCAGCGATGAGGCTGAAACCGGTGCTGTCCAGCGCCACCCGTGGCCGGTCTGGCGCGATGCTTTCATCGGGGGCGAGGGTCAGGTTGCGCAGGCCATAGCCGCTGCCGATCGCACGCAATTTGGTCGGGGTGAGTTTGTCGACGAACACCAGCACCGAGGTTTTCTGCGGATCGCCCAACGGGCGTTCATCGTTTGGCAGGATCGCCGCCGCCGAGACCAACGCTGGCCAGCCTTCGAACAAGGCGTAAACGCTGACGGGTTTGCTCAGGTCGGCCAGCCCGTGCACCTGATCCACCAGCGCGGCGGCCGGAAGTTGCAAGTACGCGGCGATGTCCGCATCGACTAATTGGCCACGCACCACAGCGTAGCGCGTGCGTTCGCGGTCAAGGACGAACACGCCGTCATAGCCGTCGCTGGTGAACAGGGTTTTGCCGATGTTCTGCTCGGTGTATGCCCAGTTTGTGTCCACCGGATCGCCGAGATGCTCATAGGCGGTGGTCCAATAAGCGTAGCTGCTGAGGTAGTTTTTCGAGGCGGTGATGCGGTTTTCCAGGGCGCGGGCCGAGTAAAACCGGGTTTCTTCGATTTCTTCACGGTCGAGGCGGTTGGCAATGCCAAGCAGGGCGACGGTGGCCGCGATCACCCCAGTGACGAACAGCGCGCCGACGGCGAAGGCCAGGCGCCGGGTGACGGCACCTTGCCGGGGTGGAAGGGGCGCCGCATAGCTGGAAATGTCCATGTGCTCGTCCTTGATCCGCTGTCTGTTGAATCTAGAACCATGGCGTGGGTGCAATGTTCCGATTCTTCTGCGCGACTGCCCTCAAAAGCGTAGTGAACCCGCTGCAATTTGCCCGTCAAAGGGGCAGTTGCCGATCAGCGGTGAATCCCGAAAGCACAAGACTTCCCGCTGAAAAACCGGATAATGGCGGCCATTCGTTTAGCCGTATTCTGGTAATCCCGCATGGAAATCAAGGTCAACTTTCTCGACAACCTTCGACTTGAAGCCAAGTTCGACGACTTCACGGTGATCGCCGATCAGCCCATTCGCTACAAGGGTGATGGCTCGGCACCGGGGCCGTTCGACTACTTCCTCGCGTCGTCGGCCTTGTGCGCGGCTTACTTTGTGAAGTTGTACTGCGACACCCGCAACATCCCCACGGAAAACATTCGCCTGTCGCAGAACAACATCGTCGACCCGGAAAACCGCTACAACCAGATCTTCAAGATCCAGGTCGAGTTGCCGGCCGACATTTCCGACAAGGATCGCCAAGGCATCCTTCGCTCGATCGACCGCTGCACGGTGAAGAAGGTCGTGCAGACCGGCCCGGAATTCATCATCGAAGAAGTCGACAACCTCGACGCCGATGCGCAGGCTTTGTTGATGCCGGCCTCCGGCTCCGATGCGGGCACTTATATTGCCGGCAAGGACCTGCCGCTAGAGCAGACCATCGCCAACATGTCGGGGATTCTCGCCGACCTGGGCATGAAGATTGAAATCGCCTCGTGGCGCAACATCGTACCCAACGTCTGGTCGCTGCACATTCGCGACGCGCATTCGCCGATGTGTTTCACCAACGGCAAGGGCGCGACCAAAGAGGGCGCACTGGCCTCGGCACTGGGCGAATTCATCGAGCGCCTGAACTGCAACTTCTTCTACAACGACCAGTTCTGGGGCGAAGAGATCGCCAACGCCGAGTTCGTCCATTACCCGGACGAACAATGGTTCAAGCTTGGCCCGAAAGACGAGTTGCCGACTGAAATTCTCGACGAGTACACACTGAAGATTTACAACCGCGACGGCGAGCTGCGCGGCTCGAACCTGTTCGACACCAACTCCGGCAACACTCAGCGCGGCATCTGCTCGCTGCCGTTTGTGCGCCAGTCGGACAATGAAGTGGTGTACTTCCCGTCCAACCTCATCGAAAACCTCTACCTGAGCAACGGCATGAGCGCCGGCAATACCTTGGCCGAAGCGCAGGTGCAGTGCCTGTCGGAAATCTTCGAACGCGCGGTCAAACGCGAAATCCTCGAAGGCGAAATGGCCCTGCCGGACGTGCCGCAGGAAGTGCTGGAAAAATACCCGAGCATCCTCGCCGGCATCAAAGGCCTGGAAGAGCAGGGCTTCCCGGTGCTGGTCAAGGACGCGTCGCTGGGCGGTGAATTCCCGGTAATGTGCGTGACCCTGATGAACCCGCGCACCGGCGGCGTGTTCGCCTCGTTCGGCGCGCACCCGAGCCTGGAAGTGGCGCTGGAACGCAGCCTCACCGAATTGCTTCAGGGCCGCAGTTTCGAAGGACTCAACGACTTGCCGCAGCCGACCTTCTCCGGTCAGGCCGTCACCGAGCCGAACAACTTTGTCGAGCACTTCATCGACTCCAGCGGTGTGGTGTCGTGGCGTTTCTTCAGCGACAAGGCGGATTTCGAATTCGTCGAGTGGGACTTCTCAGGCGAGGGCGAAAACTCCAACGCCGAAGAGGCCGCGACCCTGTTCGGCATCCTTGAAGACATGGGCAAGGAAGTCTACATGGCGGTCTACGAGCACATCGGTGCCAAGGCCTGCCGGATTCTGGTGCCGGACTACTCGGAGATCTACCCGGTCGAAGACCTGATCTGGGACAACACCAACAAAGCCCTGCAATTTCGTGCCGACATCCTCAATCTGCACACCCTGAGCAAGGTCGGTCTGCGCAACCTCGCCCAAGGCCTGGAAAACAGCGAACAGGACGACTACACCGAAATCACCACGCTGATCGGCATCGAGTTCGACGACAACACGCCGTGGGGCAAGTTGACCATTCTCGAGCTGCGTCTACTGATCTGTCTGGCCCTGCAGAAGTACGATCAGGCCAAGGATCTGGTCGAAGCCTTCCTGCAATACAACGACAACACCGTCGAGCGCGGCTTGTTCTATCAAGCGGTCAACGTGGTGCTGGAGATGGAGCTGGACGAGGATCTGCAACTGGAAGACTACGAAGCCAACTTCCGCCGCATGTTCGGCAACGAGCGCATGGACGCGGCGATTGGCTCGGTGAACGGCAGCGTACGCTTCTACGGCCTGACGCCGACCAGCCTGAAACTGGAAGGTCTGGACCGGCATCTGCGCCTGATCGAGAGCTACAAGAAGCTGCACACGGCGCGGGCCGGTTTTACCGCCCGATAAAATCAAAACCCGTGGTGAAGGATGTCTTCATCACGGGTTTTGCGTTTACTGCAACGGCACGTAAATATCCGTTTGCCAGTGCTCTTGCGGCGTCTCGGGGTAGACGCTCAGGTAATGGAAAAACAGTGGCTGATCCCTGAGTTCCTCGCCACTGGCGGGCAACCAGTCACGGTAAATCGGATAGATCGATTCGCCGATGTGGTCCGGTGAACCAGTGTGTCGCACCACCACGTAACGTCCTGCCGCGATGACGCGTTCGTGTACACCGAATTCGTTGGGCGCTACCGCCTCGTCAATTTCGCCGCACACGGCAAAACGGAAATCCTGCGCAGGCGTGGTGTCCGGGTTGCCATAGGGAATCCCGAAAGTCCGGCTCGTCGTCACCGGTGATTGGCCGCTGTGCATACGCCACTCGATGAATGTGCGCACGCTTTCGTTGACCAGTCCTGGTGGGCCGTGGTGTTCCAGCGCGGCGACTCTGACGCTGGCGAAGTCGACGATTCTTGTGTGCATGATCACGTTCCTGGGAAAATGAGGAATAGCGAACACCGCATTCCAGTGCTGCCAGTTGGCGGCCTTCCTGAACGCACTCGGCGCCATGCCAAAGTCGCGCTTGAACGCTCGGCTGAAAGCCTCCGGGCTGTCGAAACCGGCGTCCGCTGCGGCATCCAGTATCGAATATGGCCCCGTCGCACTCAGCCGGTGCGCCGCCCGGCGCAAGCGCATCAACTGCACGTAACGCGAAACCGGTACGCCGACGAAGGCACTGAACTGCCGATGGAAGTGAAACGCCGAAAAGTTCGCCACCTGACTCAATGCGTGGATCGACAAGTCACCTTCGAGATGGGCCTCGATGTAGGCAAGTACCGCGTTGAATCGCTGGGTGTAGGCGGCTGGGGTCGGCAGTTCGGACACTGGCTGAGGTCTCCTTGGAATGCGGTCTGCACAGCATCGGCGAAAGCGCCGGGATGGCGCCTAGCCGGGTTTGCTCAAATGTGGCATAAGTCCCGGCCAGCGCACATCAGCGTGCACCGCGTTTGCATGGAATAACCATTACGTCATGGAGATACCCGGATGGCGGAAAAAATCGTCAAGTCCAAACTGGTCAACTTTCTGGTGGCCGACGTTGAAGTGAATTACGAAGAGGTCGGCAATTTCTACGACAGCGTCGGCGCCGGCAATGTGAACGTGCTGGCCGGAGTAATGGAAGCGTTCCAGCAAGCCTACGGCGGCCTGTGGGTCGGCGGCAGCATGCAATTGACCAAAACCGCACTGCGACTCAACGCCAACGCCATGAACCGCTTGGTGCAGGACGGCACGCTGGACATCGAGATTCCGCTCGGCATGATCAAGGGTGTGTGCATCGACGGCGGTTTCATCACCCGGATCATCCGCCTGGATACCGACGCCGGGTGCGTGATGTTTCGTTGTTTTGGCGCGAAGGAAGTGGTTGCCCTGATCGAGAAGATGATCGTGCCGCGCGTTTCGTTGGCGGTGCTCAAGCGGGTTTTGTAAGTTTGATTTGACGCGGTTCATGGCGCTCGAGGCGCGTTTGAGGGTAGGTGATCGAATGGCGGGCGAAGGGCTCGAAGACATCCTCGCAGAGAATCTCGCAGTGGTTTTCTGCGGGATCAACCCGGGGCTGCTGGCGGCGGCTCAGGGGCATCACTTTGCCGGGCGCGGTAATCGCTTCTGGCGCACTTTGCATCTGGCCGGGTTCACCCCGCATGAAGTGGCGGCGGAGCAGGATCGTTCGATCCTGCAATACGGTTGTGGCCTGACGGCGGTGGTCGACCGGCCAACCGCGCGCGCGGATCAGTTGTCGCAGGCGGAATTCAGCGCGGCGGCGGAAGCTTTCGAGGACAAGATCCGCCAGCATGGGCCACGCTACGTGGCGTTTCTCGGCAAGGTGGCGTATGCCGCGCTGTCGGGCCAGAAGCACGTCGCGTGGGGGTTGCAGACGCAAACCTTCGGTAACGCGGCGGTGTGGGTGCTGCCCAACCCGAGCGGGCGCAATCTTGCGTTTACGCAGGAGCAATTGGTGGCGGCATACCGGCAACTGCGGCTGGCCAGTTCCGCTGTGCAGTGACCTGGCCGTGGGCACGGCAATTTTTTCTCGCCAGCCAGGATTGATGCAGTCGAGGCTGCGCCGCAGGTCGCTACCATCCAGGTGGCGGTGGCGCTCAACACAGCGCAATGGGCGGCTGATTTCGCCACCATCGGGCCGCCAAAATGGCCCCGGGAACGGCTTTACATCCCCGAAAAATAATAACTGGCTGTTTTAAAACAAATTTTTTTTCATTCAGGGCTTCACAGATGGAAGGAATGTTGGTAAATTGCCGCGCATTCGCACACAGACAGATAAACAGTGTGAGATACAGGGGCGTCGCCAAGCGGTAAGGCAGCAGGTTTTGATCCTGCCATGCGTTGGTTCAAATCCAGCCGCCCCTGCCATATTCAAGAAAACGCCAGTTCGCGAGAACTGGCGTTTTTTTATGCCTGCGATTTGTACGATGCTGAATGTACCGTCGTGATCGCGAGTACGGCTCACTCCTGCATGAGGACGCGTTCCCACTGTAGGAGTGAGCCTGCTCGCGATAGCTCCAGCCCATTCACCGTCGATTCAACCCGCCAACTCGACTTCTTGCCCCCGCGCCCAATCCGCCACCAGCCGCGCCGGTGTCCCGCACACCTTGCGCTTGTAGACGAAGTGGTGGCATTTCTCGGCAAACCCGCTGCGGTTGTAGAGCATGTCTTCCTGCATCTCTTGCAGCTCACTGTCGCGGCACTGCTGAATCAGCACTTGATCAGTCCGCGACTTGCGCTCGCGCACGGCGGCGTAGGTCGGATCGCTAAGCACGGCGTTGGCGCGTTGCAGCAGCCACAGGGCAAACTCATCCGGGCAGCGCGGGCCGATTTCCTGAACCATGCCCAATTGCAGCGCCTGGTGGGCGCTGACCGGCAGGCACGCCTGGGTCAATTGCTCGGCCATTGCCGGGCCGACTGCGCGGGGCAGGCTGTACGTCCAGTATTCCGAGCCATACAAACCCATGCTCTTGTAGTGCGGGTTGAGCACGATGTCGGCCCGGGCGAAGACAATATCGGCCGCCAACGCCAGCATCACACCGCCAGCGCCGGCATTACCGGTCACGCCGCTGACCACCAGTTGCCGCGCACTCAGCAGCTCTGCACAGACATCGTCGATCGCCTGAATATTCGCCCAGGCCTCGGCGCCGGGATCCTGAGCTGCCTGAATCACATTCAGATGCACACCGTTGGAAAAACTGCCGCGTCCGCCCCTGATCAGCAGTACCCGCGTGTCGCGCGACTTGGCCCAACGCAACGCTTCGACCATGCGCTGGCACTGCTCGGTGCTCATCGCGCCGTTGTAGAACTCGAAGGTCAGCTCGCCGACATGCCCCGACTCACGATAGCGCAGCGGTTGATACGCCTCGTCGCTGAACGGCTGGCTGGCGATCGACCAGTCCAGTGTCGGCACATTGGCCAATGGCCCGGCGAGCAAATGCCGCGCCGGTTGCTTGAAGGTTTCTTCGCCTGGTTGCGGTTTGCGCCGTAGCGAACCGAGCCACACGCTCTGATCACCTGCCGCCACCAGCACCGCATCATCGTGCACGGCGAGAATCTCACCGGGCAGGCCGCTGCGCGAATCCAGATGCGCGTCGTACACGTAGTACTGGCCGCCGGCGAGGCTCGCCAGCACACCCGGCTGGCCATCGGCAGCATCGATGCAACGTTTGATGAAACGCGCGCAGTCGTGCCAGTTGAAGCTGCGATCCACCTGTTTCAGGTTCGGTTGCAGGCGGCCGCGGACGGTCGGATTGGCGTAATCCAGCGGTACCGGCACAAAGCCGTCGACGAATTTCTCCACCACCTCGCGAATGCAACGAATCGCCGCATCGCTGACCCGACCGTTGTACAGCTCGGATTTGCGCAGCTCCGACGGCAGATTGAATTCGCACGTCGCCCAGACCGGGCCAGCGTCCATTTCCTCCACGGCTTGCAAGGCGGTGACGCCCCAGCGCGACAGTTCGTTGCTGATCGCCCAGTCCAGCGCGCTGGCCCCACGATCGCCGACGATGCCTGGATGAATGATCACCACCGGACGTTGCGTGTTGCTCCATAACGCTTGCGGTACGCGGTCCTTGAGGAACGGGCAGATCACCAGGTCCGCGCCGCTGTGTTCAATCTGTTCGCACACCGAAGTTTCGTCGGTGAACAGCACGACGCTGGGCGAGTGCCCGGCCTGACGCAATTCCAGCCAGGCGCGTTGCGTCAGGCCGTTGAACGCCGACGACAGCAGGATGATGTTGAGTGGTCGCATGAATGTTCTTCCTTGAATGGGATCAGCCGCGGGCTCCCGGTGAGCCGTCCCTGGCCTTCGATGGAGCCGGAAGATTAATCAGTGTCCAGGCGTGCACTCGTGACCAGGGTCAACGTTGTGTTGGCCAATGTTTCTGCGGCGATGAAGGGTCTTATGCAAAATTGTTTGTTTATGATTATTTTTTATTCCTTCAAATGTTTTCGACGCTATTGCACAGTCGCGCCTGATCAGAGCCGGACGATCCCGGCAGAACGATGGTTTTTCGCAGCGGGTGGACCCCGTTTCAGGGAGCAAGGCATGGGTGGGCATAACCCGCATTACCAGATCATTGGGCAAATGTTCCAAAAGGACTATCGCTGGCTGTGCGCTGCCGTCGGCCGCACGCTGGGTTGCCCGCACGGCGCGCAGGACATCGCATCGGAAACGTTTCTGCGGGTTCTGGCGCTGCCGGATCCAACGGCCATCCGTGAGCCGCGCGCACTGTTGACCACCATTGCCCGGCGCTTGGTCTATGAAGGCTGGCGTCGTCAGGATCTCGAACGTGCCTATCTGGAAAGCCTGGCGCTGGCGCCGCAACCGGTGCATCCATCGCCAGAAGAGCGCGCGCTGGTGATCGAGGCGTTGCTGGCGGTGGATCGCCTGCTTAACGGTCTGTCGGCCAAAGCCAAAGCGGCGTTTCTCTATCACCAGCTCGACGGTTTGACTTACAGCGAGATCGGCCAGCGCCTCGGCGTGTCGACCAGTCGCGTGCAGCAATACATGGTTGAAGCGTTCAAGCGTTGCTACCAGGCGATGCAGGCATGAGGCCCGACGAAACGCTGGTCGATGAGGCGGCGCAATGGATGGCGTTGTTGCAGTCGGGCGACGTCAGCCTCGGCGAGCGGGCGGCGTTCGATGCCTGGCGCGCGGCCGATCCACGGCATCAGCAGATCATCGAGCAAATGGGCGGCGGTTTGAATCTGCTGCGCAATCCGAGCCTGAGTGGATTGCCACGCAACAGCCTGCTGCACAGCCTGAATGCGCCGTCGAGTCGTCGACGTTTTATCAGCGGCAGTTTGAGCGTGCTCGCTGTTGCCGTGTTGGCCGGTTTGCTCGGGCGGCGTTATGGCTGGCTGCCCGAAGCGGGTGAACTGTCGACCGGCACCGGAGAGCGCCGTGATTTCACTCTGCAGGATGGCAGCGCGTTGACCCTCAATGCGCGCAGCCGGGTGGTGCCTTTGTTCGACAGCACTCAGCGCTTGCTGGCACTGCGCAGTGGTGAGTTGCTGGTCGACGTCGCCAAGGATCCGTCGCGACCGTTTGTGGTCGAGACCGAACACGGTCGCATGCGCGCGTTGGGGACGAAGTTTCTGGTGCAGCAGGGCGACGATTCCACGCGTTTGGTGATGCTCCATTCGCAGGTCGAAGTGCTCACGGCGGGTGGCGCGCGGCAGGTGGTCGGGGCGGGTGAGAGTTTGATTTTCAACGCCGCTGGCGTGCTGTCCATGGAGCGCAGCAGAGGCCACGAAGGCGCCTGGACGCAAGGACGGCTGGAGGTACGCGACCGTCCGCTGAGTGAAGTCATCGACAGCCTGCGTCGCTATCGGCGGGGCATTTTGCATGTCAGTCCGGAGGTCGCCGATCTGCGCCTGAGCGGTCTCTATCCGCTGGATGACAGTGACCGCACGCTGCAATTGCTCGAGCGTTCGCTGCCGATCCGCGTGACTTGGCACAACCCCTATTGGGTCTCCATCGCCCCCCGCACCAACCCCCTGTAGGAGCCGCCGAAGGCTGCGATCTTTTGATGTTGTTTTTTAAGATCAAAAGATCGCAGCCTGCGGCAGCTCCTACAGGTTGCTGCGGTCTTTTTATGTTGTTTTTGAGGATCAAAAGATCGCAGCCTGCGGCAGCTTCTACGGGAAGCAAGGATCGAGATTTGCGGCAGCGCGGTGCGTTCTATTCGGTTATAGGGATATGACTTCTTGGCCTAAATGCCGGCCTATAAAAAGCGCCGGCCCGCTGCTCATTCCCTGCAGATGCCTTCAACAGGGAAGCCCCTCGATGTTCTCATTCAAACAACAATTACCTCGACTGACCCTCGCCGCTGCACTGGCCATGGGCATTGCGCCGTTGCCAGCGCTGGCGCAGGAAGCCGCTGCGGCGGTATTCACGTTCGACATTGCCAGCGGCCCGCTCGACGAAGTGCTGCTGGATATCTCGCGGCAGGCCGGCGTGCCGATTTCCTTCAGTCAGGACCTCGTGCAAGGCAAGCGCAGCGCGGCCGTGCGAGGTGCTTTGGGCGGCCGGCAAGCGGTAGAAAAGGCCTTGCTCGGCAGCGGCCTGCAAGTCGAGCAAAGCAATCAGGGTTTGAGCATTCGTGAAGCTGACGCTGACGCTGCCGCACCAGTGCCAGCCAAAGTCACTGTGGTGGCGCCCGTCACCAATGCCGATTACCGCATGGAAAAAGTCACCGTCACCGGCTCGCGCATCGCCCGTGCACAGAGCGACGGCGCGACGCCGGTCAACGTCATCACCCATGAAGAAATGGAAGCGCGCGGCTACAAGAACGTCTACGACGCCTTGGCCACCCAGACGCAAAACACCGGCATGACCCAAGGCGAAGACTACGGCAACACCTGGCAACCGGCCGCCAGCGCGCTGAACCTGCGCGGCCTCGGCCCCAACCATACGCTGGTGCTGATCAACGGCCGGCGTGTGGCGGATTACCCCACGCCGTACGACGGCAAGGTCAATTTCACCAACCTGGCGAACATTCCTTCAGCGGTGATCGAACGCATCGAAATTCTCAGCAGCGGCGCCTCGGCGATCTACGGTTCGGATGCCATCGCCGGGGTGGTCAACATCATCCTCAAAGACAAGATCAACGGTGTCGACGTCAACCTCAAGGGCGGCACCAGCGAGCGCGGTGGCGGCGATAACCAGCGCTTGCAGATCAGCGGCGGCGGCAGTTGGGGGGATTTCGACGGGTTGTTCGGACTCGAACTGACCAACCGTGACCCGATCTGGGCCGATGACCGTGGCTTCATGCAAAGCGGCCCGTTGGCGGATGTCGGCTACCGCCGCGATCTGAGCAACAGTCGCTATCTCGGCCCGGGTTGCGGTGCCTATCAGGGCACCTTCGGCAACAAGTTGTTCAACAGTGGCGGGCGTTGCCGCACCGATCAGATGTACAACGATTACTGGACCGTGCAGACCCAGAAGGAAAACTACGACGGCTACACGCGGGGCACCTGGCATTTCAGCGACAGCGGCCAGGTCTTCGCCGACTTGATGTACGGCCTCGACCACATCCAGAACAACACCCGTGGCCCGACCTTCACCTCGCCGGACTTCATCAACCAGAACAGCGGCAACCTGGAGCGCTGGTATCGTCGATTCGGCGAAGAAGAAATTGGCGGGCGCACCAGCAATAACAGCAAGTGGCGCGACACGTCGTGGACCGGCACCCTCGGCCTCTCCGACAAGATCGCCGACACCGGCTGGAGTTACGACCTGGCGGCCAATCGCTCGGAATATCGCAGCGTCAGAACCACCCGTTACACGCCGATTTCATCAATCCAGGATTTTTACCTCGGCCCGCAGTTGGGCGTGAGCGGCGGTTATCCGGTGTTCGCCCCGGATGCATCGCGTCTTGACCGGCCACTGACGCCGCAGGAATGGCAGCAGTTTCGCGGCAACCTGACCCAGAGCAGCAAGTCGGTGTCGACCAGCTACAACGCCTCGGTCAATGGCGATCTGCTTGATCTGCCGGCCGGCCCGGTAGGGTTCGCCGGTGTGCTCGAGGCGGGCAAGCAGGAATACCGCGTCGACCCGGATGACGGCCTCAACGACGGCAGTTTCTACGGCGTTAGCCCGGCGCAAAGCTCCGGTGGCTCGCGCAAGCGTTATGCGGCGGGCGGCGAGTTCAGCATTCCGGTCACCGACACCGTGCTGGCCACGGCGGCGGGGCGTTGGGATCAGTACAAGTTCAGCGGTCGCACCGAGCAACAGAAAACCTACAACCTCGGTCTGGAGTGGCGTCCGGTGACCAGCCTGTTGCTGCGCGGCAGTTACGGCACCAGTTTCCGCGCGCCGGACCTCAACTACATCTATCAATCCGACAGCAACGGTTACTACCCGGCGCAGATCGACTACTACGGTTGCAGCCAGGGCGTGGAGGGCGCCTGTGATCGCGGGCGGGTCGATTACACCCAGAGCGGCACTGCGAATCTGGAGTCTGAACGGGGTAAATCCTGGACGTACGGGTTTGTCTGGTCGCCGTCGCGCAACTTCGATTTTTCTACTGATTTCTGGCGTGTCGAGATCGACGACTTGCTGACCACCGTCGACGAAAACCGTTTGTTGCAAGAAGAAAACGAATGTCGCAATGGCACCCAGGACATCAACTCGGCCAATTGCCAATCGACCTTGGCACGCATCGATCGCAACGCCGGCAATGCGGCCATCGATCCTAACCAGTTACAGCGCGTGCGAGTGAACGCCATCAATGCCGCCAGCGAACGTGTCAGTGGCCTGGACTTCAAGAGCAACATCCGCTGGGGCGCCGGGCAATACGGCGCCTTCAGTTCGGCGCTGGGTTACACCCTGGTGCTGTCGCATTACTACAAGGAGTCGGACGAAGCGCCGACCCAGGATTGGCGTACCTCGCGCACCAACTACGACTGGCGCAGCAAGGTCAACGCCAGCCTGACCTGGGATTATCAGAAAGCCACGGCGACGCTGATGGGCATTCGCTACGGTTCGGTCACCAATGGCGCGGGGGACGGGCGTTTGTCGCCCTGGACGGTGTTCAACGCCAGCGCACGTTACAAACTCAATGATCGGGCGAGTGTCGGGCTGACCGTGAACAACCTGCTCAATCAGGTTAAACACGATGATTCGGCAGGCTGGCCGTACTACCCGACCGGCAACTATGACCCGTACGGGCGGCAGTGGTGGCTGGATGTGAGCTATCACTTCGGCGGCTGATTGCGCGATTTTTTCTCGATGGCGTCCTACGAAAAACGGCGTTTTTTGCGGCAAGCAGGGAATTTTTCCGACGACTTTTTCAGGTTGGTCGTCGGACGCGGGATCTATAGCATCGGTCGTGACATTGAAGTCGCTGAGCGGTTTGAGCGCTCGGAGCCCAGACAAAGGATGGATTATGCGTACCCAACACATCGAGCATGAAACGCCTACTTATTCCCCTCGCCATCTTTGGCGCGACGATCGCGCCAGATGCCCCATTGAGGATGCCGTGATGCCCGTAACGAAAGCGCCCAGGCTTACGGGGCTGAAGAAGGTCGAGGGCAAACCTGTCGAGCTGCTCGTGCATGGCCAGAACATGGGTGACGATGCGATGCTGATCGTTCAGCTGACGAACGATGGTTTTGAGCTGAGTGACGTCGTCAACATGCTTTCAACCTCGCAAATGTACCTGCAAGGTGACATGGTCAAACGGATCACCGGCAAGTCTGTCAGAATCGTGCGCCGGCTTATGAAGCAAGGTGATCCGGTTCGGCTTGATCCCCGGCAGAGCGTCATCGCCTATCAATATGCGTTGGTACTTGAGCTGGCCATTCGTGCATTTGCGGGACTGTCCCGGGCCGAGGAGTGGATGCAGAAGCCGAGCCCTTATCTGAACGGTCACGTGCCATTGGAATTGACCCTTCATCCACTGGGTTTTCAGATGGTCGAGCAATACCTGAATCAGATCTTGTATGGCGGCTACCCATGAATCCTTTGCCTTGGGACGAGCAATGGTACGCCTGGCGGCTGGACCGGGAGGCATACGGAGGTACGTGGGACAGCGGGGTTGGTTCAAAGCTGAAGGGTGGTCGATGGAATGCGCCCGGTCGGCGAGTCGTTTACGCGTCGGTCGATCCGTCTTCGGCCATTCTCGAGGTGGCAGCCAATCGCAGTTTTGATGCGCTGGACAGCGAGCCGCATGTACTCACGTGCTTTGAGGTCATCAGTGATGCAAGGGTCAGAATCGTACAGCCAGAAGAAGTGCCGAATCCTTACTGGTTGAACCCCTCACGACCGTCACCCAATCAACAGCTGTTTGTCGACGCATTATTGGCCGAGCATCCATTTGTGCTGATCCCCTCGGTGGCAACCCGTCATTCGTGGAATCTGCTGGTGAGCTGCGAACTGGCAGAGGGGCAGTTCAAGATGGTCTCTCAGGAGCGATTTGGCCTGGATACCCGGCTGTTGAAGGAGATGGCATCGACCTGATGTGTGAGCATTGTTTTTTTGCATAACCTCATCACCCAACGGTCTAACCCGCGCTCTATAAATCCCTCTGCGTCGTCGCACATCCCTGCATAAACCAAAACGCAGGGATGGCTGTTCATGATTCAGTTTTCACCCGTTAAATCGCCTTTGAGCCTGGCCTTGCTGCTGGCTATCAACACGTTGCCGGCGATCGCCGCTGATAGCTCGGCAAATGAACCCGTTACCCAACTGCAACGGGTGGAAGTCACCGGCACGGCAATCCGCCGCGTCGATGCCGAAACCGCAGTGCCGGTGACCATCCTGCGTGTCGAAGAACTGCGTGAGCAGGGCGTTTCCACCACTGAAGAGCTGGTCAGTCGCATTTCCGCCAACCAGTCCTCAGTCGGCTCGGGCCGTTCGGTGGGCTCGAGCAGCGGCGGGGCGTCTTATGCGGACTTGCGCGGGATTGGCCCGAACAAGACGCTGGTGCTGCTCAATGGGCGTCGCCTGAGCAACAACGCCACCAACGCAATCAATGGCTCCGGGGTAGACCTCAACACAATTCCGTTCGCTGCCATCGACCGGGTTGAAGTATTGCGCGATGGTGCTTCGGCGCTGTACGGCACCGATGCCATCGGCGGCGTGATCAACTTCATCACCAAGACCAGCCTCACCGAAGGGCAGATCAGCAGCAACTACGACACGCCAACGCATTCCGGCGGTGGTGAAAGCCGCAATTTCAGCGGCAGCTGGGGTTTTGGTGATTTGCAGAATGACCGCTTCAACGTTTTCGGCGTGGTCAGCTACGACAAACAACAACGCCTGGCGGCGGATGATCGTGGCTACACCTACAACTATCAGCCCGGTCGTGGTCTTGATTACACCTCGGGTACAGCCTCGCCGGCGAACTGGAGTCAGGGGCGCAACGCGACGAATCCGCTGGCGGGGTCTGGTTGCAACGCCCCGGGCTTGCTCTCGCGCAACGGCATCTGCCGCCAGAGCCTGTGGAATTATCTCGATCTGGTGCCGGAAACCGAAAAGACCTCGGCCTTCGCCAAAGCCACCGGCAAGCTTTCGGATGACCACAACGTCAGTCTCGAGTATTTCTGGGCGCGCAACGAGAACCGCACACAGATCGGCCCCGGCACGTTGATGGGCAATCAGGTCAATCCGGGCTCCGCGTTCTACCCGGGCAACGGCATTACTCCTGGCCCGAGTGGCTTTGCGCTTGACCCGACGCAGCCAGTGGATGTGAACTGGCGTGAAAGCGCTGTCGGCGTACGGCAGCATGAGGACGACAACACCGGTCAGCGCTTACTCCTGAGCTTCGACGGCACGCTCGTCGGCTGGGACTACAACCTCGGTGCCTCGTACAACCAGAACAAAGTGATCAATAGTATTGAAGCCGGCTACGTCAACGACCATGCGGTCAGCGCCGGCATTGCCAACGGTGTGATCAACCCTTTTGGCCCGCAGACAGCAGCAGGTTCGGCGCTGTTGGCAGCCAACGCGGTGGACGGCGATTACGCCACGGCGGTAGGGCGGGTGAAGGCCATCGACGGGCGTATCAGTCGCGAGATCGGTGACTGGTTCGGTGCCGGGCCTTCGGCATTGGCGTTGGGCGGCGAATACCGCAAGGAAGACTTCCATCAGGACTTCGCGCAGTTTGCCGGCGATGTGCAAAGCCTTGGCGTCGACCCCAACGGTAGCGTTGCCGGGGATCGCAGCGTCTCGGCCGAATACGCCGAGGTCAACGTGCCGGTACTCGATAGCCTCGAACTGTCTGCGGCGGTGCGTCACGACAAATACAGCGATTTTGGCAGCACCACCAACCCGAAATATTCGTTCCGCTTTCAGCCGTTCAAGGAACTGGTGGTGCGTGGCGCTTACAGCGAAGGTTTCCGCGCGCCGTCGCTGTATGAACTGTACAACCCGAATTTCACCAGTTTCACCAATGCCAACTACAACGACCCGCGTCTGTGCCCCGGCGGCAATCCGAGCAACGGCGGCATCGCCAACCGTGACTGTGCGCAACAGTTCAACCGCAGCACCGGGGGCAACACCGAGCTGAGCCCGGAAACGGCGCGCAACGTCACCGTCGGGTTTGTCTATCAGCCGTTCGACCGCCTGACCACCAGTCTGGATTTCTGGTGGATCGACATTGCCAACCAGATCGCCGAGTTCCCCGAGTCGGCGGTTTTCGAGAACCCGGAGCTGTACCCGGATCGCTTGGTCCGCAAGCCTGACGGTTCCATTGATCATGTCGTCACCGGTCTGGCCAACCTCGGCAAGATCAAGACCAACGGGGTCGATGTCAGCTTCGACTATCGCTTGCCGAGCACGCCGTACGGCAATTTCGGCATCGGTCTGCAAGGCACTTACGTCACGCGTTATGACTACCAGCAACAGCTCAAGGGCGACTACATCGACAAGCTCGGCGACTTCCGTGGCGGCGACTTCGCTTCGGCGGGCGCAGTGGCGCGCTGGCGTCACAGCCTGACGGGTAGCTGGAACTACGGCCCGTTCGGCGCAAGCCTGACCAACCGCTACACCAGCGGTTATCACGACTCGGATCGCGAGGCGCACGACTACGTCGGTTCCTACAACGTCTGGGACCTGGCCGGCACCTACACCTGGCGCAAGACCCTCAGCGTGACCCTCGGCGCGAAAAACCTGTTCGACCGTGAGCCGCCATTCAGCAACCAGACCTACACGTTCCAGAGCGGTTACGACCCGAAATACGGCGATCCGTTCGGGCGGACGCTGTACACCCGGGTCGCCTACAAATTCTGAATGACCCCCTGTAGGAGCTGCCGCAGGCTGCGATCTGTTGATCTTGAAAAAGCAAAAGATCGCAGCCTGCGGCAGCGCCTGCAGGGGCACGGCTAGCCTGCTGAAAAATTTCTGGTGACTGATCGGACGCCTTCGCGGCCCAGTAACAGCACCACGTAAAAAGGATCTGCCAAATGTTCGCCAGACACCCCATTCTGAGCCTTTGTCTGCTGTTCAGCCCAATGGCATGGGCGGCGCCGCAACCGTTCCTGACGGTTTACGGCGAAAGCCCAAAATACGCCGCTGACTTCCAGCACCTCGCCTATGCCAACCCCGACGCACCCAAGGGCGGCAGCCTGCGCCGCTCCTCACTGGAAAGCGGCCCGTTCGATCACCTGATTCCCTACACCGACAAAGGCACCGGCGTTGCCGACATTGACGGTTGGCTTTACGCGCCGTTGGCCTATCGCAGCAAGGACGAGCCTTACAGCGTCTACGGTCTGGTCGCGCAGCAGATGGAGCTTGATCCCGATCGCCGCTGGTTGCGTTTCTACCTGAACCCCAACGCACGTTTCGACGACGGCACGCCGATCACCGCTGAAGACGTGCGTTACACCTTCGAATTGTTCACCAGCCAAGGCAGCCTCAAGTACCGCCAGCAGTTTCGCGATGTCGCTGAAGTGCTCGTCGAGTCGCCGACGCAAGTGCGCTTCAACTTCAAGAACAATGACAGCCGCACCTTGCCCCTGGATCTGGCGACATTACCGGTGCTGCCCGAACATTGGTGGCGCAGCCGCAACTTCGCGGAGGGTGCAGGTTTCGAGATTCCGCCAGGCAGCGGCCCCTATCGAGTCAGCGCCGTGGATGCCGGGCGCAGCGTCAAATTTCAACGGGTGCAGGACTGGTGGGCCAAGGATCTGCCGATCACCCGTGGGCTGTACAATTTCGATCAGTTGAGTGTGGAGTTCTTCGCCGATACCGACGTTTCGCGTCAGGTGCTGAAGGCTGGCGGCTTCGATTACAACCGCGAATTCTCGGCCACCAGTTACACCATCGGCTATGCCGGCGCGGCGCTGGAGCAAGGCAAACTGCTGCGTGAGCATCTGGCGCCGGGGGCGGCGCAAGGTGCACAGGGTTTTGTCTTCAATTTGCAGAAAGCGCAATTTCAGGATCGCCGCGTGCGCCAGGCGATCGCCATGCTCTGGGATTTCGAATGGAGCAACCGGCAGATGATGCGCAGCATGTACCTGCGCCAGCGCAGCTACTTCTCTCACAGCGCCTTGTCGGCCACCGAGTTGCCCGACGCCGAGGAACTGAAAATCCTTGAACCGTTGCGCGGACAAATACCGGACGAGGTGTTCACGCAAGTGTTTCAGGCGCCGAAAACCGACGGCAGCGGCAACGTTCGCGCCGAACAATTACAGGCGCTGAAGTTACTGGAAGCGGCGGGTTGGACGCCGCGCGGCGATCAATTGGTCAATGCTGCCGGTGAACCGCTGCACTTCACCTTCCTCAACGGCCAGAAGGGTTTCGAACGGCTGCTGTTGCCGTTCAAGCGCAACCTTGCGCAGATCGGCATCGGCTTCGATATCCGCCAGGTCGACACCGCGCAATACACCAACCGCGTACGTAACCGCGACTACGACATGATCGTCGCCGGTTACCCGGTGAGTCAGGCGCCGGGGCGCGAGATGTTCAATTATTTCGGTGCTGACGGCGCCGCTGATCCCGGTTCGAACAACTACATGGTCTTGCGGGATCCGGCGGTCGACGCGCTGCTCGAAGGACTGGCGCAAGCCGACAGTCGCGAGAGCCTGCTGCGTCACGCGCGTGCTCTGGATCGGGTGTTGCAGTGGGGTTATTACTGGGTTCCCAACTATTACCCGCCGGGTATTTCCACGGTCTGGTGGAACCGGTTCGGCCGCCCGCAAACTGCGCCGCTGTATGACGCCGGTCTCGACACTTGGTGGGAAATCAGCCCCAGCGCATTGACCCACGCGCAGATGCAGCAACAGCCAAAGGAGTACGCCCATGTGGGGTTATAGCCTGCGGCGTCTGCTGCTGATCGTGCCAACCCTGCTCGCCATTTTGCTGGTCAACTTCGTCATCGTCCAGGCTGCACCCGGAGGCCCGGTGGAGCAGGCCATCGCGCGTTTGCAGGGCATCGGCGTCGGTGCGGCAGTGGGCGCCAGCCATGTCGAAACGATGGGTGGCGAATCCCGAGCGACGCGCGGGCTGGACCCGAAACTGGTGGCGGACATCGAGCGTCAGTACGGCTTCGACAAACCTGCCAGCGAACGCCTGTGGCTGATGCTCAAGAGCTATGCGCAACTGGATTTCGGCCAGAGTTTCTTTCGCGGCGCCAGCGTCACCGAACTGATCTGGCAAAAACTCCCGGTGACCTTGTCGCTGGGATTGTGGGCGACGCTGATCACTTATCTGGTGTCGATTCCGCTGGGCATTCGTAAAGCCTTGCACAACGGCTCGGCGTTCGATGTCTGGAGCAGCGCGGCAATCATCATCGGCTATGCGATGCCGGGCTTTCTGTTCGCGCTGTTGCTGATTGTGGTGTTTGCCGGCGGCACTGCGCTGGACTGGTTTCCGGTGCGCGGGCTGATCTCGGAAAACTTCGCCGAACTGTCGCTGTGGGGCAAGGTCGCCGACTATTTCTGGCACCTGGTGCTACCGGTGACGGCGTTGGTGATCGGCGGTTTCGCCACGCTGACGATCCTCACCAAGAACAGTTTTCTCAATGAGATTTCACGGCTGTACGTGGTGACAGCGCGCGCCAAAGGCCTGAGCGAAAGGCAGGTGCTGTACGGCCATGTGTTTCGCAACGCCATGTTGCTGGTGGTCGCCGGGTTACCGCAGGCGTTGGTGACAGTGTTTTTTGGCGGCTCGCTGCTGATCGAAGTGATCTTCTCCCTCGATGGCCTCGGTCGCCTCAGCTATGAAGCGGCGGTGTCACGCGATTACCCGGTGGTATTCGGCTCACTGTTCATCTTCACCTTGTTCGGCCTCTTGATAAAACTGCTCGGCGACCTCTGTTACACGCTGGTCGACCCGCGTATCGACTTCACCGTGAGGGCTGCCTGATGCTGACGTTATCTCCAATCGGCCAGCGCCGTTGGGCGCGTTTCATAGACCATCGGCGTGGCTGGTGGTCGCTGTGGCTGTTCCTCGCACTGTTCGGCCTGAGCCTCGGCGGCGAGTTGATCGCCAATGACAAACCGTTGCTGGTCACGTATCAGGGCGAATGGTTCTTCCCGGCGTTCAAGCGCTACACCGAAGAGGATTTCGGCGGAGAACTGCCGTTCCAGCCGGATTACCGCAGTGCACAAGTACGCGATCTGATCGAGAGGCGGGGCGGGCGCTTGTGGTTCGCGCCGATTCCGTTCGCGTTCGATACGGTGAATTACGACCTGACGGAACCGGCGCCGAGTCCACCGACCGGCGAAAACTGGCTGGGCACCGATGATCAGGCGCGGGATGTCCTGGCGCGGGTGATTTTCGGCGCGCGGGTGTCGCTGCTGTTCGCGTTGGCGCTGACTGCGGTGAGCGCGTTGATCGGTATTGCTGCCGGGGCTTTGCAAGGCTATTACGGCGGCTGGATCGACCTGCTCGGTCAGCGTTTGCTGGAGGTCTGGTCGGGGCTGCCGGTTCTGTATCTGCTGATCATTTTGTCCGGGTTCGTCGAACCGAACTTCTGGTGGCTGCTGGGGATCATGGCGTTGTTTTCCTGGCTGAGTCTGGTCGACGTGGTGCGTGCCGAGTTTTTGCGCAGTCGTGGCCTGGAGTACGTGAAAGCTGCGCGCGCCCTGGGCGTTGGCGATGCACAGGTGATCGTCCGGCACATTCTGCCTAACGCCATGAGTGCGACCCTGACGTATCTGCCGTTCATTCTGACCGGCGCAATTGCGACCCTGTCCGCGCTGGATTTTCTCGGTTTCGGCATGCCCGCCGGCAGTGCTTCGCTGGGCGAACTGATCGGCCAGGGCAAGAACAACCTGCAAGCACCCTGGTTGGGGCTGACCGCGTTTTTCGTCCTGGCGTTGATCCTTTCCCTGCTGGTATTCATCGGCGAAGCCTGCCGCGATGCGTTTGATCCGAGGACTTGATATGCATGAACATCTGATCGAAATACGCGACTTGCGGGTAGCGTTCAATGGCCAGCCCGTGGTGCGCGGCATCGACCTCGACATTCGCCCCGGTGAGTGCCTTGCGCTGGTCGGTGAGTCGGGCTCCGGCAAATCTGTGACGGCGCACAGCATCTTGCAGCTGCTCGACCCGAACATCAGTCAAATCGACGGCAGCATCCGTTATGCCGGCGAAGAACTGCTTGGCGTGCACCCGCGCTATCTGCGGCAACTGCGCGGCAACCGCATTGCGATGATTTTTCAGGAGCCGATGAGCTCTCTGAATCCCTTGCACACGATCGAGCGGCAACTGGGCGAAAGCCTTGTTTTGCACAAAGGGCTGGCGGGTGCGGCGGCGCGCAAACGTATTGTCGAACTACTGGAGCTGGTCGGCATTCAACGTCCGCGTGAGCGGCTCAAGGCCTATCCGCACCAACTTTCAGGTGGCCAGCGGCAACGGGTGATGATTGCCATGGCGCTGGCCTGCGAGCCGCAATTGTTGATCGCTGACGAACCGACCACTGCACTGGACGTCACCGTACAACGCAAGATTCTGCTGCTGCTCAAGGAACTACAGGAGCGCCTGGGCATGGCGTTGCTGATCATCAGCCATGACCTGAATCTGGTGCGCAACATCGCCCAGCGCGTGGCAGTGATGCGCGCCGGGTTGATCGTTGAACAGGCGTCCTGCGAGCAATTGTTCAGTGCGCCGCAACATCCTTACAGCATCGAACTGCTCAATGCCGAGCCGGGTGGGGAGGCGTTGTGTCGCGATGCTGCGGAGGATTTGCTGGAGGTGCGCGATCTCAAGGTGCACTTTCGCCTGAGCGGTGGCTGGTTGCGAGCCAAGTCGTATCTGAAAGCCGTCAACGGCATTGATCTGAACCTGCAGCGTGGCAAGACCCTCGGCATCGTCGGTGAGTCCGGCTCCGGCAAGTCCACGCTGGGGCAGGCGATCCTGCGTTTGATCGATGCCGAGGGCTGCATTCGCTTTCAGGGCGAGGCACTCGAGCAACTGAGCGGCAGGCAGCTACGACCTTTGCGCAAACGTCTGCAAGTGGTGTTTCAGGATCCGTTTGGCAGCCTCAGCCCGCGCCTGTGCGTGGAGCAGATCATCGCCGAGGGCTTGCAGGTGCACAGCGATCTCAATGCTCGCGAGCGCGAGCAGGCAGTGATCGATGTGTTGCGCGAAGTGGGCCTCGACCCGGCAACGCGGCATCGCTATCCACATGAATTTTCCGGTGGCCAGCGCCAACGTATCGCGATTGCCCGGGCGCTGATCCTCAAGCCGGATCTGATCTTGCTGGATGAGCCGACGTCGGCGCTGGATCGCACGGTGCAGAAACAGATTGTCACGCTGCTACGGCGCTTGCAGGCGGAGCATGGCCTCACGTATCTGTTCATCAGCCATGATCTGGCGGTCGTGCGCGCGCTGGCGCATGACTTGATCGTGATGAAGGATGGCGAAGTGCTGGAGCGTGGGGCAACGGCCGAGTTGTTCCATTCGGCGCAACATCCGTATACCCGCGAATTACTCGCAGCGTCCTTCAGTGGTTGATCCTGTAGAGCTGCAGCACGCTGCGATCTTTTGATCCTGATATTTGAAAACAGGATCAAAAGATCGCAGCGTGCCGCAGCTCCTACATGGGCTGAAACGCAAAATCCCGCCACAGGGGCGGGATTTTTTGTGTCACTGAACAGCGCTGTTACGCAGGGAACAGCTCGGACAGTTTCATCGACAACATCATGTCGCCTTCAACGCGCAGCTTGCCGCCCATGAAAGCCTGCATGCCGTCGGTTTCGCCGCTGACGATACCTTTCAGGGTTTCGCTATCCAGCACCAGCGTGCAGTTGGCGTCCGGGTTTTCGCCTTCCTGGATGTCGCAAGTGCCGTCTTTGACGATCAGCGAGTACTGCTTGTCTTCGTCGGTGATGTTGAAACCGAAGACCAGATCCAGACCGGCAGCAGCGGCTGGGTTGAACTTGGCTTGCATTGCTTTTACGGCATCAGCTACGGAGGTCATGGTTCGATCCTTTCTTGGGTAATAGGAGCTGAGTGATTACAGCAAGGGTCACAGTTATCCGGACTCAGCGAAAAGTGATGAGTTCCGGAGCCTTCAGCAGCTGCAGGTGTGCATGACTGTTGAAGGAAGCCAGAGCCACCTCGCGACCGCGAAACTTCAGCTGGTTGAGCGAGGTGTTGACGATTTGCCAATTCAATTCAAAAGCCTGTTTGGCAGGCATTTGGGTAATCAGGTGGAGCAGGGCGGTGATAGTGCCGCCGGAAGTAAACACGGCGATTTTCTGCTTATCGCCGGCCTGTTCAAGAATTCGCTGCAGCCCGGCCTGGACGCGTTCGACGAAGCCCAGCCAGCTTTCAAGGCTCGGCGTGTCGTAGGTGCCGGCCAGCCAGCGCTCGATGATCAGGGCAAAAATACGCTGGAACTCGGCACGGTTTTGCGCGGCATTGCGCAGGACGTCGAGGGCTTCCGGTTCGTCTTCCAGCATGGCCGGGAGCAACGCGCAGATCACCGCGTCGGCGTCGAATTCGTTGAATGCGGAATCGGTTTCGAGAATCGGAACCGGCAGGCCCTTGGCAGTGAATTGCTCCATTGCGCTGGTGGCGGTGTGCTGCTGGCGACGCAGGTCACCTGCAAGGCAGCGATCGAAGCGGATGCCCAGTTCAGCGAGGTGCTGACCGAGTACTTCTGCCTGGCGCACACCGGTCGGCGACAGGACGTCATAGTCGTCTGCACCAAAGGAGGCCTGGCCATGTCGAATCAAATAGATGCTGCCCACGTCCGCGTCATCCCGGTACGTTGAAGGTTTGGCGAGGTTATGAGGATGCCGCCGAGCTGTCAATGAAAAAACATACGCTTGTTTGAAATGCCCGTTACAGGGGTGTTGCCAGAGGTTTCACGGCTGGCCGACGAGCCGGCGCATGGGTATGCTGGACTTATCCCGAGCGTGTGTTTTGCACCCGCGCATTGTTTTAAGGAGTCGCTGTGGAGTTTTTCACCGAGTACGCCAGTTTTCTGGCCAAGACCGTCACCCTGGTGATCGCCATTCTGGTGGTGCTCGCCAGTTTTGCCGCATTGCGCAGTAAAGGCCGGCGCAAGTCGGCGGGGCAGTTGCAGGTCAGCAAGCTCAATGATTTCTACAAAGGCCTGCGTGAGCGACTGGAGCAGACCTTGCTCGACAAGGACCAGCTCAAGGCTTTACGCAAAGGCCAGGCGAAAACCGAAAAGAGCGAGAAAAAGCAGAAGAACAAACCCGAGGTCAAATCGCGGGTGTTTGTGCTGGATTTCGACGGTGACATCAAGGCCTCGGCTACCGAGAGCCTGCGTCACGAAATCACTGCACTGCTGACCCTCGCCACCCCGAAAGACGAAGTCGTGCTGCGTCTCGAAAGCGGCGGCGGTATGGTCCACAGCTATGGCCTGGCGTCATCGCAACTGGCGCGGATCCGTGAAGCCGGCGTGCCGTTGACGGTCTGCATCGACAAGGTCGCGGCCAGCGGCGGCTACATGATGGCCTGCATCGGTGAGAAGATCATCAGTGCGCCGTTTGCGATTCTCGGCTCGATCGGCGTCGTTGCGCAGTTGCCCAACGTCAACCGCCTGCTGAAAAAACACGACATCGATTTTGAGGTGCTGACCGCCGGTGAATACAAGCGCACCCTGACCGTATTTGGCGAAAACACCGAGAAAGGTCGCGAGAAGTTCCAGGAAGACCTGGACATCACCCATCAACTGTTCAAGAACTTCGTCGCGCGTTACCGGCCACAACTGGCGATCGATGACGTCGCTACCGGTGAAGTCTGGCTCGGTGTCGCGGCGCTCGACAAGCAACTGGTGGACGAGCTCAAGACCAGTGACGAGTACCTCGCAGACCGGGCGAAGAAAGCCGAGGTCTATCACTTGCACTATGCCGAGCGCAAAAGCCTGCAGGAGCGCATCGGCATGGCCGCCAGCGGTTCTGTCGACCGCGTGCTGCTGAGCTGGTGGAGCCGTTTGACCCAGCAACGTTTCTGGTAAACCGCAAGCATAAAAAAACGCCGGTCAAATGACCGGCGTTTTTTTGTATCGCGTAAACCTGCGGGCTTAGCGGCGACGGAACAGCGGCAGCGGTTCGTCAGTGGCAGCCTGATAGGTCACCGAGAAATCCTTCAGACCTTCCAGGGCTTCGTACGGGTCTTTATCCGGGCGCACGGCAAAGGCGTCAAAACCGCAGCGATGCATGTAGAACAGCTGATCGCGCAGCACATCGCCAATCGCCCGCAGCTCGCCTTTGAAACCATAACGGTCGCGCAGCAGACGAGCATTGGAGTAGTTGCGGCCGTCGGTGAACGCCGGGAAATTCAGCGCGATCACCTGAAACTCAGCCACGTCTTCACCGATTTCTTCGGCTTCTTCGTCGGCGTCCAGCCAGATACCCAGGCCACCGTCGCGAGCCTTGAGCATGCGGCTGTGTTCGCGCCACAACTGCAGTGGAACGATCAAGTCGTCACAGTTGCTGATCTCGTCGATGTTGAAATCCTTTGGCAGCAAGTGCCAGGTTTCGTCGACAACCGCGTTGTTCTTAATGATTCGCTGCATAGACGCGTTCCTTGAAGAGGTCGATGCCAATACGCTGATAAGTGTCGATGAAGCGCTCGTCTTCGGTACGTTGTTCAACGTACACGTCGATCAGCTTCGAGATCACGTCAGGCATGACTTCCTGGGCGAAGGACGGGCCGAGGATCTTGCCTAGGCTGGCGTCACGGCTGGCACTGCCGCCGAGGGAAACCTGGTAGAACTCTTCGCCTTTCTTGTCCACCCCGAGGATGCCGATGTGGCCGACGTGGTGGTGGCCGCAAGCGTTCATGCAACCGGAGATGTTCAGGTCGAGTTCGCCGATGTCGAACAGGTAGTCGAGATCGTCGAAACGGCGCTGGATCGATTCGGCGATCGGAATCGACTTGGCGTTGGCCAGCGAGCAGAAATCTCCGCCAGGGCAGCAGATGATGTCGGTCAGCAGACCGATGTTCGGCGTGGCGAAACCACCTTCACGCAACTCGCCCCACAAGGTGAACAGTTGGCTTTGCTCGACGTCGGCCAGAATGATGTTCTGCTCGTGGGATGTGCGCAGTTGACCGAAGCTGTAGCGGTCGGCCAGATCGGCAACGGCATCCAGCTGCTTGTCGGTGATATCGCCCGGAGCAACGCCGGTCGGTTTCAGCGACAGAGTCACGGCAACATACCCCGGCTTCTTGTGTGCCAGGGTGTTGCGGGTGCGCCAGCGAGCGAAACCCGGGTGCTCTTTGTCCAGATCGGCCAGTTGCACGGTCTGGTTGTCCAGCGCCTTGTAGTCCGGATCGACGAAATGCTTGGCCACACGCTGCAGTTCGGCCTCGGTCAGTGTGGTCTGGCCACCGCGCAGGTGCTCCATTTCCGCATCGACTTTCTGCGCAAACACTTCTGGCGTGAGTGCCTTGACGAGGATCTTGATCCGCGCCTTGTATTTGTTGTCGCGACGACCGTAGCGGTTGTAGACCCGCAGGATGGCGTCGAGGTAGCTCAACAGGTCCTGCCATGGCAGGAACTCATTGATGAACGCACCCACCACCGGCGTACGACCGAGACCGCCGCCGACCAGCACGCGGAAACCCAGTTCGCCAGCGGCGTTGTGCACCGGCTCGAGGCCGATGTCGTGGACTTCGATAGCGGCACGGTCAGCGGTCGAACCGTTGACGGCGATCTTGAATTTGCGCGGCAGGTAGGCGAATTCCGGGTGGAACGTCGTCCACTGACGGACGATTTCGCACCATGGGCGCGGATCGATCACTTCGTCGGCGGCAACACCGGCGAACTGGTCAGTGGTGACGTTGCGCAGGCAGTTGCCGCTGGTCTGGATCGCGTGCATCTGCACGGTCGCCAATTCAGCCAGAATGTCCGGGATGTCTTCCACCGCCGGCCAGTTGAACTGCACGTTCTGCCGCGTACTGATGTGGGCGTAGCCCTTGTCGTAGTCGCGGGCAATCTTGGCCATCATGCGCATCTGACGCGAAGTCAGCTGGCCGTAAGGCACCGCCACACGCAACATCGGCGCAAAGCGCTGGATGTAGAGGCCATTTTGCAGGCGCAGGGGGCGGAATTCTTCTTCGCTCAGCTCACCTGCCAGATAGCGTCGGGTCTGATCACGGAACTGCTTGACGCGGTCCTCGATGATCCGCTGATCGTACTCGTCATATACGTACATATAAGTCCTGTTCTCAGGCTTGGGCCATTCGGATTAGCACTGCGTTTTCGCTTGCCGGAGTCCGATTGTGCCTCTGCAATTCTGCGCGCACGGCCGCGCACTCCCTAGAGGAGCCGGGGCAATATACCCGTTTGCAGTTATGCGCAAAAGTGATGTTTGAGTATATGTAAAGAACCAAATCGCCTAACGAGAATGGCTGTCAACTAACCCACATTTGTCGTGCGGACAATCATCGTCTTAACTGTGGTCGAGTCTTTCTGCAATCACCGATAAAACCGATAAGAGGCGATGCAATGAGCAATCCGACCAAGGCAAGAAAAAGCGATAGCAGTGTCGATGCATGGGCCATTTTGTTCCTGATCATTCTGGTTGTAGGAACAGCGGTATTCTGGGTCAGTCATCAGTAAACGACCCATCCGGGCCCGGGTCCGACGATTGTCGGACAAAAAACGGGATCAAGCGTCAATAGCCGGTTGATCGATGGCTATAATGCGCGGCCATATTTCCTTGGGCCCGGATGCTTCATGTTCAAGTTTCTCCATATCGGACTTCTCGTGTTCGGCGCAGCCTTCGGCATCAGCGCGCGGGCGGAATCGGTGCTGTTCCTCAATCCGGGCTCGACCGAAGAAGCGTTCTGGATCAGTTATTCGCAGTTCATGCAGTCGGCCGCGCGTAATCTGGGCATTGATCTGCAGATCCTCTATTCCCAGCGCCAACCTGAACTCACCCTGGCCCAGGCCAGAATTGCCTTGCAGGGCCCCAGTCGCCCCGATTACCTGGTGTTCGTCAACGAGCAGTACATCGCGCCGCAGATTCTGCGACTGGCGCAGGGCAGCGGCGTGAAGCTGTTCATGGTCAACGCGGCATTGACGCCCAACCAGCAAGCGCTGTTGGGTGAGCGAGCGGACCGCATCGGCAGTCTGGTGCCGAATGACGAGGAGGGCGGCTATATGATGATGAAGGAGCTGATTCGTCTGCACCCTCCCGTAGCCAGCGACCGGCAGATCGAAGTGCTGGCGTTTTCCGGTCTGAAAATTACACCGTCGGCGCAGTTGCGCGAGCACGGCATGCAGCGTGCCTTGGCCGAACATCCGCAGGTGCGCTTGCGACAACTGGTTTACAGCGGCTGGACTCAGCAACGCGCCTATGAGCAGGCCAGACAACTGGTCAAGCGTTATCCCGAGGTTTCGCTGGTGTGGTCGGCCAACGATGAAATGGCCTTCGGTGCCATGCGCGCTTTTGTCGAGACCGGCAAAACCCCCGGCAAAGATGTGCTGTTCAGCGCAGTCAACACCTCACCCGCCGCGTTGCAGGCTGTCGTCGATGGGCGATTGAGTGCGCTGGTGGGTGGCCATTTCACCTTGGGAGGCTGGGCGTTGGTCGAGCTGCATGACCATGAACTTGGTGTCGACCTCGATCAGTACGGCGGTCGTGACCGGCAGATTCCATTACTGCAATTGGTCGACAAGGCCCACGCCCGACAAATGCTCGCCATGGGTAAAGCGCCGAACTACGACGTGAATTTCCGCCAACTTTCGGCGAAGGGCCGTCCGGCCTCGTATCGCTATCCGTTCGATCTGCAAACCCTGATGCACTGAAGGGCTTCAGACCCCGGCGAAATGCAGTACGACTTTGACGATGACCAACAGCGTCAAGGCAAATACCGCCGTGAACAGAATGCCCAGAATCACGAAATGGCTGGGTTTGCCATGGGTGAAATCCCTGGCCCGGTTTTTCCCGCTCTGCACCCCGAACGCCGCGGCCATGACGCTGTGCAGCATCTGCCAGAAGCTGGGTGGCTTGTTGTCGACTGGATCGTCCATAAATCCCCCGTCTGTGTGTGTCCCAGACAGCATAGTCAATTCACCGAAGAGTGCCCTTGCCGTGGGCTGCTCAGCTGAAGCGATTGGTAACAACTCATCGCCGATGCGATAACTATGTACCGCAGTTCGCCCCGGCAGGAATGGTGTCCTGTCGTTCCACTTTTCAGGAGCGACAGAATGACCATTCATCCCCCGACGCTGCCCGCAGCTGCGCAGTCTTCCAACCCTCCGTTGAGCCTCGATAAGCAGACGCTGGCCAGCGCCAGTCTTCACGGCAAGCGTATCGAGCAGATGGTCCCCGATTGGTTGATCGACGCCAGCCCCGAGCGCCGCGCTCATATTAAAAACGCCGGCACGCAATTACCCGACTGGTATCAGCAGCTGTCCGTCGAGCAACGGCGTAACTTGCAAGCGCATACCACCGAAGGCTTTCTTGCCCAGTCACGACTGGACAAGAGCATGGCCGCGCTTGAAAGCATCGAGGTTTTTGCCGAGGCTCAACTGAAAAAGGCGCTTAAAAGCCAATTCAACATTGAACTCGACGTCAATAAAACCCTGCTATGCCTCAGGCGCCCTCTGCAAGTCAGCGTGCTGGAAATCGAAGTGTCGACCTTCGAAGTGCTGAAGCTGCCCATGCTGCAAGCGGCTCTGCATAACTTCGAAGCGGCGGAATGTGAGGAAGGGGCCTTTCATCGCGAATCCGGATTTTTCGTCGCTGCTTCGACCGCCGATACGTTCCAGGCGGTGACACTCGATATGACCGTCACACAGTTTCTCTCGCTGTGTCGAACACTGGATATTGGCGCGCTCTATCAGACGCGTGTGAAAGCGTTTTTCCAGTCGAGCGGAACATTGCGTGAGCAATTCATCAGCAGTCAGAAAACCGCGATGCGCGCAGCCGCCGAACTGGCGTTGCTGAAGAAGGACATCGAGCCAGACGACTACCGAATGCTCCTGTCGGTCGTCGATGGCGAAGTCCATCCGCGCCTGGGCAAGAAATCCGTCTGGTTTCGCGACCTCAGCCTGATGAAACACCGGATGACCGGCTGCGTAGTGTTCAGCATCAGCGAACAGTATCGCTACACCAACGATTTCATCGTCTACATCCCCCATGACCCGGAACATCCGCTCAAACGCTACACCTCAGCGCAGATGCGCGAAGTCTTCAAACGCAAGTTCACTGCACGGGACGCTTCGCCGTCGAGTGAGCCGGCAACGGCCTACCAGCGTTTTTTCAGTCAGTTCTTCACCTATGCCGACCGTCCTTATTACTTCAGTCAATTCACCCGGCCTGCGGCAGATGCACCGACAGACCCGTTGCGTTCGATCTGGGTAAAAGTCGTCCAGATGATCCCGCCGGTCTCGGTTTTCACGCAGATCAAGGAACTGCCGCCCGAGCACCAGGGCAAGCGTGAACCAGAGGAGGATCCTTACCTCGATCCGTTCGGTATCGTGCGCAACGGCGCGGCAGGCATTTGGGCCGCCAATACCGATCTGTGGCAGTACCTCTTTGAACAGCATTGCGACAAATTCATCGCCGATGCGCGTGCCCGCGCCGTACCGACGGCGGATGTCGACGCGAACGTGCGGGCGAAACGGCTCAATCACTTGCTGGAATTCGGCATGCTCGCGTTGAACATGGTGTCGATGTTCGTACCGGTGCTGGGCGAGATCATGATGACGGTAATGGCCGGTCAATTGCTGTATGAGTCGTTCGAGGGCGCTATCGAATGGACTGAGGGTGATCGCCAGGCGGCCAAGGGACACTTGGTCGATGTTGCAGAAAACCTCGCGCTGATCGGAGTAATGGCAGGTGCAGGCAAGGGCCTGGGCAGATTGAGTGCGGCCAAATCGGTGCCGGTGATCGAGAAGGCCGAGCCCGTTGAACGCCTCGACGGCAAACCACGTTTGTGGGCACCTGATCTTGCGCCTTATGAAAGCACTGACGGTCCGTTCGCCGCGTCTGTCCCTGATGCGCAAGGCCTGCATCGACTGAATGGCAAGACCTACATTCGTCAGCAGGGCAAGGTGTATCAAACGGCTTTTGATGAACAACTGAAACAATGGCGCATTCTCCATCCGACCGATGCGTCAGCCTATCGGCCCATCCTCGAACACAACCGGCTGGGCGCCTGGCGACATACCTTCGAGCGACCGCTGACCTGGGATCGATTGACTCTGCTGCGGCGCATCGGCCATTGCACCGAAGCCTTTTCCGATGAGCAATTGCTCAACATCGCGGATCTCAGCGGGGTCAGTGATGACGCTCTGCGCCAGATGCATCTGGACCATTCGCCTGCGCCACTGGCGTTGGCCGATACATTGCGCCTGTTCGAGGCTGACCAGGCCGTGAGCCGGATCATCGAGAACATTGAGGACGGTTCCACCGTTGAGGAACCTTTCCTGCTGGCAATGTCATTGCTGCCGCAAATGCCTCGATGGCCCACCGGACGCGTGCTTGAGGTTTTCGACGGCCCGGGTTTGTCAGGCGCGAGTGTCAAGCATGGTGACGCGTCACTTTTTCCAGGTGGCGCTCTCAAGGCACCGATTCAGATCGCCCGCGCCGATGTGCTGACTGCCGAAATGCCCGCCATCCTTCTTGAGGCGCTGGACGAGCAGGAAATAGTCCGCCTGCTGGGATCTGAAGCGGCCCGCGTCAGCGCAAACCGGCCCGTCGAGTTCAGAGCGCAGTTGGTGGACTTCCTCAAAACCCGTCAACCGACAATGTTCGAGCAGCTCTATGCCGAACCGGCATTGCAGGCCCCGTGGATCAGCCGCCTACAAAAGGCCACGCCCGGGCTCGGCAGTTCTGCAGCGATCAGGGTATGCATGCAGGCCAATGCCGAAGAACTCGCGCGATTGGAAACAGGCGGGCGGTTGCCGTTGCGGTTGCTTGAAGAATCGCGCAGGTACGCTCAAGGCAGGCGCTTCGATCATGCGGTCGTCGGGTTACACATGGATAACCTGGCCGCATCCGGGAGTCAGTGGCTCGCTTTGCGCGTACTCGAAAGACTGCCTGGCTGGTCAGACGATGTGCGTCTCGAAGTGCGCGAGGGCAGCACTCACGGACCGTTGATTGATAGTGTCGGCAGCGAATCTTCGCGGCAACTGAAATACCTGGTCAAGCAGGGGCCCTCCTATCAGGCCTTCAACGAACATGCAGAGGCACTCAATGGCATTCCTCGGCAAGGCGATAATTTTTTTGCCTCGGTCATGCATGCCTTGCCCGACAAATCCCGTCAGGCCTTGGGGCTTGCTGACGTCAGTCAGAGTGCGTCCCTGCGTCGTCTGGTGATTGATCACGTGCATCATTATCGCGCTGAACTGGCCCGCTTGGCCGGCACGCGTCATGGCACCGGCAAGCGCTTCAAACCGGCGCTGCGCGTGCCGGGTCATGGCCTCGGTTACTACGCCAGTGGACGCGGGCAGGGCGTCAATCCACTGCTGGTGACACGGGTTCAGAATGTTTATCCGGGCCTCACCGATCAACAAGCGGGCGGCTTCATTCTTCAGCAGTTGGCGTCGGGAAAGACTGACATGCAGATCTACGAGCTTCTGCAAAGGCGCACGCGTGAATGGCGAGAGCTCGACTCGACACTCGCCGAATGGGAGGGCGAGTCGACGCCGGAACTCTCGCTGCAATCGTTGATCGGTGGCAGAGCGAGCGTCGTGCGCAATATCAAACAGAGTTGGCGCGAGTCACCGCTGGCGCAGGACCATCCGCGTTATGCACAGCTGGAATTGATCTGTGATGAGCCGTTGCCAGCCTTGACTGCGGACTTTTCGCACGTGCGAGAGTTGAGCGTACGCGGCCGCTGCATCACGGATGCGAATGCCGACTCACTGTTGGCTGTTTTCCCGAACCTGGAAAAGTTGCGCATCAATGCGACGAGCGAACTGTTCAGCAATGTGCCGCAAATCTTGCAGGGGATGCCGGCGTTGAAAAGACTGACGCTTTACAGCGCCGTCCCGTTTGCCGCTGACATGCCCGCACGGTTGGGCATGCTGGTGCGGATTGAAGAACTGACCGTGTGTTCTGCAAGCTATCAGCCGATCACATTCGACGTCAGCCACCTGCAAAAGCTGCGCAAGCTGGAGATCGTCGCCTACTCCTTGCTGGAATGGCCGACCGGCGTGCTTGAACTCCCGGAGCTCCAACGACTGAGCCTCAAGGATACCGGGATCAGTAACTTGCCTGAGGGGTTGCTCAAGGGGCACGAAAAGTTATGGTCCGGTTTGTCACTGGACTGGTCGAGATTTTCCCGCGAAAACTTCAAGGTCGCCTACGAGTACGCCAGGACACTCCCCGTGCACCTGATAGACCGCGAAGCGATGATCCGCGATTACTGCAAAGGCGAGTTGCAGCGTTTGGGCGAAGGCCTGAGCCAGGCGCCGCAAAGTATCTTCGAGCGGTTTTTCCAGCAATGGCCTGATGAACAACAGCGCTACGCCGCAATCGAAGCCCTGAGCGAGCAGTTTGCAACGCTCGACAAACAGCTTGTCGAGTGGCTGCAAAAGGCCATGGCCTTTCAGGAAACGCTCAGGGAAATAATCGGGCGATCCAACGCCATCCATGCCATCAGGACCAATTGGCGCAAAGGGCTTTTCAAGCGATACGGTTCGACGGTTTCCGCTTCGACCCTTGATTTATCGGGATTGATGCTGAGCGAGCTGCCGAAATTGCCTGCCGATGCGTTTTCTCACGTGCGTACCTTGCTTCTGTTGGGCCAGCGCGTCGATGCCTTGCAACTGCGCGATTTCGTCAGCGCCTTTCAAGAAGTGCAAACGCTCAACCTGAGTGGCAACGCTCTGCACGCGTTGCCGATCGAACCGGGCAGCCTGGCAAGGCTGAACCGGCTGGACCTTTCCGACAATCTGTTGGTGAACACTCAGCAGTTGCAGTCAAGCCTGGAGGCGTTCCCGGCGCTTGAACAGCTGGACCTGCATAACAACCCGTTAACTGGGTTGAACGTCGGTGGCCTGTCGCGCTTGAAAGCGCTCAATCTGCGAAATGCCGATCTGCAAGCGTGGCCTGCGGGAGCTGAAGATCTGGCTCAACTGACCTGGATGGATGTGCGCAATAACAACATCGCCACGCTGCCACAGACCCTGCTGGACAGCCATGCGCTGATCAACAGCAATCTGTCCGGTAATCCTTTGACGCCAGCAACGACGGTTGCGCTGCGAGCTGCGCAACAGCGTATCGAGTTTGAAATCGGACTGCCCCAAGGAGCGCTGCAAGCATTTGCCGAAGAACCGGTCCCGCTGACCTTTCCACCAGCAGAGAGCGGAATCTCCATCGCCAGGCAATTGCTGCCACTTCCCCAGGCGGCAGTTGGCGAAGGTGAAACGCTGATGATCAATATTTTTCAGCGTATGCAACCGGCCTTTACTGCCGAACAGGCGTCGCAGTTGATTGGCCAGATGCGCAGTAGCGGAGCGACGGAAATCGAAACAGGTGCTCGTATCGACGCTTGGAACCAGACTTTCGAAACGCTGGTGCGGCAACTCAATGGCTGGCTCTACACCCGCGAAATTCGCGGTGCGGACTGGGTTATCTCTTCGCAAACCCGCAGTCTGGCGGCCTGGAGAATTCTCACCTGTTGGCGGGCAAGGTTGCCCAACATGGAAGGGGTGACGCAAGCGGTGCTGAACCTGAACGGTTTGCAACTGGGAGACATACCGGCACTACCGGAAGATTTTGCGCATGTCCGCACGCTCAACCTGACGGGCACAAGGGTGACTGTCGATGGCGCCAACGGTTTTCTCGGTGCCTTTACCGAGCTACGGACTCTGGAGCTTGGCGGCAATGAACTGGAAGCGTTGCCGCAGTCGATCCGGAACATGTCTGCGCTGGAGCGTCTGGAACTGTCGAGCAACCGTCTCTACGATCCCGAACTCTTGTACGAGTCGCTTTCCGGGCTTGAACACCTGACCTGGCTGGATGTGAGCTACAACAACCTCGAGTCGTTCGATGTCAACTATTTCGGGCGGCTGGAAGCCCTCGATTTGCGCAACAACAATCTGTACGCATGGCCGGAAGGTGCGCTGGAGTCGGAGCACCTGCGCATGCTCAATCTGAGCCGTAACGACATCACCACGCTGCCCGTGGACGCACTTGACGGTAGTCACGAGCAATTGATGAACGGTACGGACTTGACCGACAACTACAACTTGTCCGAAGAAAGCCTCGAGCGGCTCAGGGCCTATCAGGCGGAAGGTGAGCGCCATCGGGTGTTGGGTTTTTCACGCACGGATCTCGAAGAGATGGTTGACGACGCCGCCGGCGGCTTGACCGAAACGACCGACAGCATTGAATCCGACGAAACCCTACCTATCGATCCGTCGCAGGCGCAATACAAAGCCCCATGGCTTGCCAATCTGCCTCCTGAACAACTGGCGGCTCGGGATACGCTCTGGGAGCAACTGGCTGCTGAACCGGACAGCGCGGCGTTCTTTCATCTGCTTGAGCGATTGCAGGACAGCCGAGAGTTCAGGGTCGCCAACGCGGATCTGACGCGACGGGTATGGACCGTCATGGAAGCGGCCGCAGCTGACACCGAACTCAGGGAAGTGATTTTCGCCGGCGCTACCACCCACGGGACCTGCGTCGATGGACGCATCCTTACCTTCAGCGGGCTGGAAACCAAGGTGTTTACCCATAACGCGTTGCGGGATTTACCGTCAGGTCGATCAGACGCAAAAGGTGGGGTGTTGTTGAGTCTGTCGCGACGACTGTTTCGCCTGGACAAAGTCGACGAATTGGCAAAGGCGGCGGCAGCACGCAGTGGTTTCGATGAGGCCGAGGTGCGCCTGGGTTATCGAATCGGTTTGACCGACGGCTGGGAGGATGGCCTGGAGTTGCCGGGGCAGCCGAAAAACATGACCTATGCTTCGGGCGTCAGCCCGCAACAACTGGTGGAGGCGCGAACCGAAGTCAGCAACGCCGAGCGGTCCGACAGATTTCTCGAAGATCTGATTCAGCGCGATTACTGGGTGGAATACCTTCAGGAGAAGTTCCCCGAGGACTTCAGGAAACTGGAAGAGCTGGACTTGCTTGGTGACGCCGAAGATGACGTTCTGAGCGCTGACGATCCAGAGTACTTGAGCCGGTTGTTCGACCGTACGGCCAAACGCAACGTGAAGATGATCGAGCTTTCGCAGCAGGAGATCGATGCAATCAATGCTGCAAAAACGCCTGTTGCCGGCTCTTCAAGTCATCTGTCCAACGCATAGAACAGCACGCGCAGTTGCCGACGCCGGTAAATCCGGCGTCGGCAATAACCCCTGTAATCAGTTGTCGTAGCCGAGGTTCGGTGCCAGCCAGCGCTCGGTTACGCTCAGCTCCTGGCCTTTGCGCGAGGTGTAGCTTTGCACTTGATCCTTGTCGACCTTGCCCACGGCGAAGTACTGCGCTTGCGGGTGGGCGAAGTACCAGCCACTGACCGCAGCTGCCGGGAACATCGCGTAGTGTTCGGTGAGGAACACGCCGCTGCGTCCGGCGCGCATTTCTTCAGCTTCCGGGTCGAGCAGCGCAAACAACGCAGCTTTCTCGGTGTGATCCGGGCAGGCCGGATATCCCGGAGCAGGGCGGATGCCGCTGTACTGCTCTTTGATCAGCGCTTCGTTGTCGAGGGTTTCGTCCTTGGCATAACCCCAGTGCTCTTTACGCACTTGCTGGTGCAGCCATTCGGCGCAAGCCTCGGCCAGACGGTCGGCGAGGGCTTTGACCATGATCGAGTTGTAATCGTCGCCAGCGTCCTGATAAGCCTTGGCCACCTCTTCGGCGCCGATGCCGGCGGTGGTGATGAAACCACCGACGTAGTCGGTCACTTCGCTGTCCTTCGGCGCCACAAAGTCGGCAAGGGAGAAGTTCGGCTTGCCGTCGGTCTTGATGATCTGCTGGCGCAGATGATGCAGTTTGGCCAATGGCTGGCCGTCATCGCCGTACAGCTCGATATCGTCGTCATGCACCTGGTTGGCCGGCCAGAAGCCAAATACCGCACGGGCGCTGATCAGCTTCTCGTCGATCAGCTTGGCGAGCATCTCCTGCGCGTCTTTGTACAGCGATGTAGCGGCCTCACCGACCACTTCGTCTTCGAGGATGCGCGGGAACTTGCCGGCCAGGTCCCAGGAGATGAAGAACGGTGTCCAGTCGATGTATTCGGCCAGGACTTTGAGGTCGATGTTGTCCAGCACCTTGCTGCCAGTGAAGTTCGGTTTGACCGGCTGATAAGTCGCCCAATCGAACTGCGGCTTCTTGGCGATGGCGGCGGCATAGCTCAGGCGTTCGGTGCGGGCACTGCGGTTGGCGGTACGTTCGCGCACCTCAACGTATTCGGCGCGGGTTCTTTCGACGAAACCGGCCTTCAGTTCCTTGGACAGCAACTGCGTCGCCACGCCGACCGCACGCGAGGCATCGGTCACGTAAACCACCGCATCGTTGCTGTACTTCGGCTCGATTTTCACCGCCGTGTGCGCTTTGGAGGTGGTGGCTCCACCGATCATCAACGGCAGATGGAAATCCTGGCGCTGCATTTCGCGAGCGACATGGACCATCTCGTCCAGCGAAGGCGTGATCAGACCGGACAGGCCGATGATGTCGCACTTCTGCTCTTTGGCCACCTGCAGGATCTTCTCTGCCGGCACCATCACGCCGAGGTCGACGATGTCGTAGCCATTGCAACCGAGGACCACGCCAACAATGTTCTTGCCGATGTCGTGCACGTCACCTTTAACGGTGGCCATGAGGATCTTGCCCTTGGCTTCCGGTTTGTCGCCTTTTTCCAGCTCGATGAACGGGATCAGGTGCGCCACGGCCTGCTTCATCACACGGGCGGATTTCACCACCTGTGGCAGGAACATTTTGCCGGCGCCGAACAGGTCGCCGACGATGTTCATGCCGGACATCAGCGGACCTTCGATCACTTCGATCGGGCGCGCGAACGACTGGCGCGACTCTTCGGTGTCTTCAACGATGTGCGTGGTGATGCCTTTGACCAGAGCGTGCTCGAGGCGCTTGTTGACCTCCCAGCTGCGCCACTCTTCGGTCTCGGCTTCCTTGACGCTGCCGTCGCCCTTGTATTTGTCGGCAATGGCGAGGAGGGCGTCAGTGCCGTTTGGCGTGCGGTTGAGCACCACGTCTTCAACGGCGTCGCGCAACTCGACCGGGATCTGGTCGTAGATCTCCAGTTGACCGGCGTTAACGATGCCCATGGTCAGGCCGTTGCGGATCGCGTACAGCAGGAACACCGAGTGAATGGCTTCACGCACCGGGTTGTTGCCACGGAACGAGAACGACACGTTGGACACGCCGCCCGACGTCAGCGCATACGGCAGCTCATCGCGAATGTAGGCACAGGCGTTGATGAAGTCCACAGCGTAGTTGTTGTGTTCTTCGATACCGGTGGCAACCGCGAAGATATTCGGGTCGAAGATGATGTCTTCCGGCGGGAAGCCGACTTCGTTGACCAGAATGTCGTAGGAGCGTTTGCAGATTTCTTTCTTGCGCGCTTCGGTGTCGGCCTGACCGGCTTCGTCGAACGCCATTACCACCACGGCGGCGCCATAGCGCTTGCACAGTTTGGCGTGATGTATGAACTGCTCGACGCCTTCTTTCATGCTGATCGAGTTGACGATGCCCTTGCCCTGAATGCACTTCAGCCCGGCTTCGATGACTTCCCATTTCGACGAGTCGATCATGATCGGCACGCGGGAGATGTCCGGCTCACCGGCGATCAGATTGAGGAAGGTCACCATGGCCTTCTTCGAATCGAGCATCCCTTCGTCCATGTTGATGTCAATCACCTGGGCGCCGGCCTCGACCTGTTGCAGGGCGACTTCCAGCGCTTCGGTGTAATTGTCTTCACGGATCAGCCGGGCGAATTTCGCCGAGCCAGTGATGTTGGTGCGCTCGCCGACGTTAACGAACAGCGAGCTGCGATCGATGGTGAACGGCTCCAGACCCGAGAGGCGGCAAGCCTTGGGAATGTCCGGAATCTGCCGCGGTGCGTAACCGGCAACAGCTTTGGCGATGGCTTCGATGTGGCCCGGCGTGGTACCGCAGCAACCGCCGACGATGTTGAGGAAGCCGCTCTGGGCAAATTCTTCGATGACCTTGGCGGTTTCCGACGGCAGTTCGTCGTACTCGCCGAACTCGTTCGGCAGGCCGGCGTTCGGGTGCGCGGAAACGTGGGTGCTGGCCTTGTTCGACAGCTCTTCCAGGTACGGACGCAATTCGCTGGCACCGAGCGCGCAGTTGAGGCCGACCGAGATCGGTTTGGCGTGCGCGACGGAGTTCCAGAATGCCTCAGTGGTCTGGCCCGACAGGGTGCGGCCGGAGGCATCGGTGATGGTGCCGGAAATCATGATCGGCAGTTCGATGTGCAACGCTTCGAACACGCCTTGCACGGCGAAGATCGCCGCTTTGGCGTTGAGGGTGTCGAAAATGGTTTCGATCAGGATCAGGTCGGCGCCGCCCTCGATCAGGCCTTTGGTGGCTTCGGTGTAGTTTTCCACCAGCTCGTCAAAGGTCACGTTGCGGTAGCCCGGGTTGTTGACGTCCGGCGACAGCGAGCAGGTACGGCTGGTCGGGCCGAGGACACCAGCGACGAAGCGCGGTTTTTCCGGGTTTTCAGCGGTCTTGGCGTCGGCAATCTTGCGCGCCAGGCGTGCGCCTTCTACGTTTAACTCGTAGGCCAGTTCTTCCATGCCGTAGTCGGCCATGGAAATGCGCGTGGCGTTGAAGGTGTTGGTTTCCAGAATGTCGGCGCCGGCATCCAGGTAGGCTTTCTCGATGCCACCGATTACATCGGGACGGGTGATCACCAACAGGTCGTTGTTGCCCTTGACGTCACTTGGCCAGTCAGCGAAGCGTTTGCCGCGATAATCCTGCTCTTCGAGCTTGTAGCTCTGGATCATCGTGCCCATACCGCCGTCGAGTATCAGGATGCGCTCTTTGAGAGCTTGCTTGAGAGCTTGAAGGCGGACGCTGCGATCGGACATTTGGACTACTCGGAAAGACCATTACGAAGGAGCGGGATCATAACAAACCTGTGCGCTTTTAGAGCATGTGGCGCTTTTGCATGAATATCGCTCATGTTGGTACGAGCGTCATACTGTAGAATCGTGGCGTTTTTTTACAGGATCGGGATCACCGGCATGTCGTACCGCGTCGTCAGCATTGTCTTGCTGTTTTTAAGCTGGGGCGCCGTTGCGCAAGAGCCCGTGATCTCTCCTGCCATTTCGTATAGCCGTGATATCCAGCCGATTTTTACCGAGAAATGCGTGGCCTGCCATGCGTGCTATGACTCCGCCTGCCAGCTCAACCTGGGCAGTGGCGAGGGCGCGGCCCGGGGCGCCAGCAAGATGCCGGTGTATGACGGCGAGCGCACGCAGGCGGCGCCGACCACCCGGCTGTTCTACGACGCCTTCGGCAAACGTGCCTGGCAGCAAAAAGATTTCTATTCCGTACTCGACGCGCAGGGCAGTCAGGCGGCGCTGATGGCGCGCATGCTCGAACTCGGGCACAAGACGCCTTTGACGCCGAACGCCAAGTTGCCGGAAGACATCGTGCTGGGTCTGAACCGCGAAAACATGTGCGCGCTGCCGGCCGAGTTTGAAGGCTATGCCGGTGCCCATCCGAAAGAAGGCATGCCGCTGGCGGTGACCGGGCTGACCGATCAGCAATATCAGACTTTGCAACGCTGGCTTGCCTCCGGCGCGCCGATTGACGAGCAAGGCCTGGCGCCAAATGCGCAAGAAGCACTGCAAATCGCCCAGTGGGAAAACCTGCTCAACATGCCCGGCGCTCGTGGCACTCTGGTCGGGCGCTGGCTTTACGAACACTGGTTCCTCGCGCACATCTATTTCAAGGACGGCGAGCCGGGGCATTTCTTCCAGTGGGTGCGGTCGCGTACACCAAGCGGCCAGCCGATCGACCTGATCGCCACCCGCCGTCCGAATGACGATCCGGGCACGCAGGTGTATTACCGCTTGTGGCCGGTGCAAGGGGTGATCGTACATAAAACCCACATCACCTATCCGCTGAGCGCGGCGAAGATGGCGCGGGTCAAAAGTCTGTTTTACAGCGGTAATTGGCAGGTCAACGCCTTGCCGGGTTATGGCCCGAATAGCCGCGCCAACCCGTTCGCCACCTTCGAGGCGATCCCGGCGCAGGCGCGGTATCAGTTCATGCTCGATAACGCCGAGTACTTCGTCCGCACCTTTATTCGCGGGCCAGTATGCCGTGGGCAGATCGCGACTGACGTAATCCGTGACAACTTCTGGGCGCTGTTCCAGGCGCCGGAACACGACCTGTACATCACCGACCCGAACTATCGCGGCCAGGCCACGCCGTTGCTGGCGATGCCGGGGCAGAACGACGATGTCGGCAGCGTGCTGACCCTGTGGCACAACTACCGCGACAAACGTAATGAATACGAAGCGCTGCGTCGCGACAGTTACGCCGATCAACCGGCGCCGAGTTGGTCGACGCTGTGGGCCGGCAATGACAACGCGCTGCTGAGCATTTTCCGCCACTTCGACAGCGCTTCGGTGACCAAGGGTTTGATCGGCGAAGTGCCGCAGACGATGTGGCTGTTCGACTATCCGTTGCTTGAGCGGACGTATTATCAGTTGGCGGTCAACTTCGATGTATTCGGCAACGTTTCCCACCAGGCGCAGACCCGCCTGTACTTCGACCTGATCCGCAACGGTGCCGAGCAGAACTTCCTGCGCCTGATGCCCGCCGATTCGCGTGAGGATTACCTCGACGATTGGTACCAGAGCAGCGGCCAGTTCAAGATGTGGCTCGATTACGAATCCATCGACGACGACAAGCCGAGCGCGCTGAAGCTTGACGAGAAAGACCCGAAATACGACTTCGCCATGCAACTGTTGTCGCGCTATGGCGACCTCAATGCGCGACCGGATCCGATCAACCGCTGCGCTGGCGCCTATTGCTCGCGGCCGAATATCGCCCCGGCGCTGCAAAACGCCGAGCAGGCGCTGAGCCGACTGACTTCGCGCCCGGCGGCGGGGCTGAAAGTGATCGATCAACTGCCGGAAGCGACCATGCTGCGCATCGAGACCGCCGATGGCAAACGCGAGGTGTACAGCCTGTTGCGCAACCGCGCGCACAGCAACGTCGCGTTTCTTACCGGCGAATCGCTGCGTTATCAGCCAGGGCTGGACACGTTGACCATTTACCCGGGCGTGCTCAGCAGTTACCCGAATTTCATGTTCAACATTCCGGCCGATCAGGTGCCTGCGTTCGTCGATGCACTGGAAAACGCCAAGGACGCCAACCGTTTCGAGAAAATCGTCGAGCGTTGGGGGATTCGTCGCAGCCATCCGCAGTTCTGGTTCTATTTCCATGACCTGAGCCAGTACCTGCACGAAACCGACCCGGTGGAAGAGGGCGTGCTGGACATGAACCGCTACGAGAATCTTTGATCTTTTGCCACCCACCCGCTGTCCCATTTATCAGCACCAACACAAATCCCCCGTGTAGGAGCTGTCGAGTGAAACGAGGCTGCGATCTTTTGATCTTGAAAACCAACAATCAAAAGATCGCAGCGTGCCGCAGCTCCTATAGGGGTTAGTCGAGACCGGGAGAGCGGGCGATGTTGATTTCAGTGCAGGCCCTGCGTGCGCTTGCGGCGTGGACGGTGGTCTGCCACCACTTCATGCAGATTTTCTTCGACTTCGAGGCGCGTGGGCCGATTGGCCAGCTGTTTATCGACAAAGGTGCGGTGGGCGTCGATATTTTCTTCGTCATCAGCGGCCTGGTGATTTTCCTTTCCACCGAGAACAAGCCGCTGCCACCGGCGCGGTTTCTGCTCTACCGATTGTTTCGCATCGTTCCGGCGTACTGGCTGTACACGCTGTTGATGGCGCTGCTGGTGGTGTTTGCCCAGCCGTTGCTGCCGGACCAGACTGTGGACTGGGCGCATCTGCTGCTGTCATTACTGTTCATTCCCACCGAGAATCCCGGCGGATACGGGTTCTACCCGACACTGAATGTCGGCTGGACACTCAATTTCGAAATGCTCTTCTACGTGCTATTTGCCTGGGCGCTGCTGTTTCGCTTGCAGGTGCGGCTGTTGGTGGTTGCGGCGTTGCTGTTTGCCGTTTCGCAAGCATGGACCGGGTTTGGCTGGATCAGCGAGTTCTATCGATCGGACATTGTTTACGAGTTCTTGCTGGGGATCGGCATCGGCATGCTTTATCGCCGGGGCTGGATCGGCGCCGGCCTGTGGTTGCCGCTGCTGGCGATTGTCGCGGCACTGCTGACGATCTACCACTTGGCACCGGCACCAAGGCTGTTCAACTGGGGCGTGCCGAGCGCCGTGCTGGTAATGGCGTGCATTTCACTTGAGCGTTATGTCGAGCGCAGCCGGGTGCTGAAACTACTCGGTGAATGCTCCTATTCGGTGTATCTGATGCACGTTCTGGTGCTGTCAGCGGGTGGGTTCATTGCGCAGCGCTACGCCATCAACCCGTATCTGATGTTTGTTGTGTGTGCGCTGGCGATTGGCGTTGGCTCGTGGCTGAGCTACGAATGGGTGGAAAAGCGCAGTTATCGCTGGCTCAAAGCGCGGGTCGATGGCACGCCCGACGAGAATCTTTCCCGACAAAAATACTAGGACTTTGTCCGGCGCAACGATTGGCGTAAACTGCGCCCAAGCCTGCGAGGAGTTTCCATGACCGCTATTACCATTACCGACGCCGCCCACGATTACCTGGCTGATCTGCTCTCCAAGCAGAACACCCCGGGCATCGGCATCCGCGTCTTCATCACCCAGCCTGGCACCCAGTACGCCGAAACCTGCATTGCCTACTGCAAGCCGGGCGAAGAAAAACCTGAAGACACCGCGCTGGGGCTGAAAAGCTTCACCGCCTATATCGATCACTTCAGCGAAGCGTTTCTCGACGATGCCGTTGTCGATTACGCCACTGACCGCATGGGCGGCCAACTGACCATCAAGGCGCCAAACGCCAAAGTACCGATGGTCAACGCCGACAGCCCGGTCAACGAGCGCATCAACTACTACCTGCAAACCGAAATCAACCCGGGGCTCGCTAGCCACGGCGGTCAGGTCAGCCTGATCGATGTGGTTGAAGACGGCATCGCCGTTCTGCAGTTCGGTGGCGGTTGCCAGGGCTGCGGCCAGGCGGACGTCACGCTGAAGGAAGGCATCGAGCGCACGTTGCTTGAGCGCATCCCGGAGTTGAAGGGCGTTCGCGACGTAACCGACCACACGCAGAAAGAAAACGCCTACTACTGAGTAAGGTGTTCACTGCGGACATGAAAAACGGCGCCCCGTGAGCGCCGTTTTTTTATGGGTGAAATGTACCGACGCCTTCGCGAGCAGGCTCGCTCCCACCTTTGGTATGCAATTTTGATCGTTCCCACGCTCTGCGTGGGAATGCAGCCCGGGACGCTCCGTGTTTCAATTCAGGGCCTGTAAAGGTGCGCATGCCCGGCACGATACAACGATGATTCGCTGAACACTTCACTGCCCAGCACGCGCCCAACCAGAATCAACGCCGTACGCCGAAACCCTTTGGCTTCAACCTTCCCGGCAATATCCGCCAGTGTCCCCACCACCCAATCCTGATCCGGCCATGTCGCCCGGTGAATCACCGCAATCGGGCAATCCGCGCCGTAATGCGGCAACAGCTCTACCAGAATCTTCTGCAGGTGGTTCACGCCCAAATGAATCGCCATGGTCGCGCCGTGCTGCGCCAGGCTGGCGAGTTCTTCGCCGGCCGGCATCGCGGTTTTATCCGCATAGCGGGTCAGGATCACGCTTTGCGAAACATCCGGGAGGGTCAGTTCGGCACCCAGTAACGCCGCACACGCCGCCGTCGCGGTTACCCCGGGAATGATTTCGAACGGGATGCTCAGCTCGCGCAAATAGCGAATCTGCTCGCCAATCGCGCCATACAGACTCGGATCGCCGGAATGCACCCGGGCCACGTCCTGGCCTTTTTCATGGGCAGACTTGATCAGGTCGATGATCTGTTCCAGATGCAGTTCGGCGCTATTGACCAGCGTTTCCGCCTGATGACCGTCCAGCACCGCTGCTGGCACCAGCGAGCCTGCATAGATGATCACCGGGCAGCTGCGGATCAAACGCTGGCCTTTGACGGTGATCAATTCCGGGTCGCCGGGGCCGGCGCCGATGAAGTAGACGGTCATGAAGAAATCCTGTGAAAAACGGGGCAGGGCAATGCTTCAGATGAAGATTGCTCATGATCAAACGGGGAGATTATCGGGATTTTACGCTGCACCGGCCAATGCCAACGTGGCCTGAGCGTATTTTTGCCGGGAAATCAGCAGTTTTGCTGGCGCCTGTATCAGCTGTTCAGCGAGTGCCAACGCCGCGCTTTCTGCCACACCGTAACAACCGGTGCGCTCGTAGGCGATTTGCGAATGGTGGCTGAGTTGCTGCTGATAACTGGCCAGTTCTGCACTGCTGAAGTACAGCAGCGGTAGCGCCAGTTGTGCAGCGAGCTCCTGCAAACCCGGCTCATCGCGTTTCAAGTCGATACTGGCCAAGGCTTTGACCGCTTGCAGTTCAATGCGATGGGCTTGCAACGCCTGGTCAAGCAACGCGCGCAGCGTGCTGGCGGGGCAGCCGCGCTGGCAGCCCAGGCCGACCACCAGGGTCGGCGCTGCGCTGGCAGTCGTCATGCGTGGTATTGACCATCGCTTTTGCGGCGGAACAACCAGGCACTGATCAGGCCCAAGGCCAGCCAGAACGCCACGTTGGTCAACTGCGAAGCGATTTTGAACTGTGCTTCCAATGCTTCGGGAGCGAGCATCGAATGGACTTCCGGCTGCGGAGCGCCGATCACGTGCGGCACGGCCAGAATGGCCACGCCGAGGATTTTCATCAGCCAGTGACGACTGAACACGATCAGCGACAGGCCGACAGCCGTAGACGCGGCAGTGCCGATCCACCACATCTGGCGCGATGCCAGATCAGCGGCAGCGGTGCCCGGCAATTCAGGCGGCAGACCCAACGTCGGCGCGAGGACGAAAGTGGCATAACCGGCCAGACCCCAGAGCAGGCCTTGCGAGGTTTTGGTTGGCGCGCGCAGGGTGTACAGACCCGCGAGCATCAGGGCGAAACCGACCGCAACCACCAGATTGCCGCCGGTGGTCGAAACCACGCGCTGCCAGCCGTCTTCCGGCTCCCAGGCTTCGGCATCGTGGGTGTGCGCAGCTACGCCAGCGGCGTGTTCGTGAACCGCCACCGGCTCGGACTTCTCAAAGGTTTCCGCCTGCAGAATCAGCGGCGAAACCCAAAAGCTTTGCAGCAGGGTGAGGAGCAGGGCGGCCAGCAGGCCGGTGAAACCTGCGGTTTGCGCAATACGCTTGATCATGTCGGCAGGTCTCAGTGGCACGGGAACGCGGCGCTGTGGCGGGTATCGTGGGCGGCGTTGTGTACCGCTTCGATGTGCGAGAAACCGGCGAAGTAGACCAGGCTGGCGCCGAGAATCGACGCGAAGATCGCGGCGGTGAGGCGTTGGCTCAGGGTGGTGGTGCTGGCGATTTTGTCCGTGTTGCTGCCGGTGCTGCTGATGATCGACATGGCGCTTCCCTCTGGAGTGTCAGCGGGTGAATAGAGCGCATGAAAACCCCTGCGGGTCAGGCTCGCAGAGGTTCGAACAGCGCCCGCCCACCGCGGGTTTGTTATGTTCAGCACCGCACAAATGCGGGCTGTGTGTTGCGGGCCGGTCTCCGGGCTCACGAGGGGTTGGCGTCAGGCCGACCTGCAAGCGTCACCTTCCCATGCCGCACGGGCACAGTGGTTTTGACGCTTCGCTCGCTTACCGTTGCGGGGGCAGCACCGGACTGACATGGGCTTGAGTAAAGCACATGATTCACCGGTTTCCCGTTTCACCCTGTGAAGGGCACCCGTAACAAGTTGTGTAGGAGAGCATGAGGGGGGATTTGAGTCAATTGGATGGGGGGCATATCCGTTGCTGCGGTAACGGCGGCTTAGGGTTTCGCCCTTACGGCGAGTCACCTTTTCCAAACGCCGAAAAGGTAACCGAAAAGGCTTTGCCCTGACGTTCGGCCCTCGCTAAGGCTCGGGTTCCTTCGCTCCGGGATTGATCCGGGGTTCATCGCCTACGGTTTGCTTCGCTGCACCTCCTCTCGCTGTGTTTGGCTGCGCCAAACGGTCGCTGCGCTCCCGCCCCGGATCAATCCCTCCACTCAGCCTTCCGACGTCGCTCGTGGATCAAGATCAAAAGCAGGCGAGCTGACACTCGGCCTATCGAGTGGTGAGGAGCGCGGGTGTTCGGCTTTTGATTTGCGTTGTTGCTGCCCCTCACCCCAGCCCTCTCCCGAGGGAGAGGGAGCCGATTTGTGGGCTTTTCAGAATCTGAGCTCAACGCGGTATCGCACGTCGGCGTATCTCTCGCAATCACCTCGGTCAGTCCCCTCTCCCTCCGGGAGAGGGCTAGGGTGAGGGGCTCTTGATCTGGCTTTTGATCTGGCTTTTTTGCCCCTTCGGCAGGCCGAGCGGAGGTGTTCATCCGGGGGGATAGGCGCGCAGCGCCGTTCGACGAAGTCGAACACATCGAGAGGAGGTGCAGCGAAGCAAACCGTAGGCGATGCCCCCGGATGGACACCGTAGCGAGGGAACACTGAGCCTCAGCGAAGTGCCGTACGCCGGGGCAAAGCCTTTTGGGTTACCTTTTCGGCGTTTGGAAAAGGTGACTCGCTGTAAGAGCGAAACCGCCAGCGGCCGCACCCGCAGCAACGGATATGCTCCCAATCCAAAAAAACCCAAACATTGACCCATAAGCAAGCCATGCGTAGCCTTGCGCTTTCGAGGTTCTTTGACACCTGTCGAAGCTAAGAAGGGAACGCGGTCAATGCCGCGGCTGCCCCCGCAACTGTGAACGGCGATGTTCGCTGCCACGCCACTGCCAGCTCAATCGATGAGCCCGCGGGAAGGCGCAGCAAACGCCAGGCCCCGCGCCTGAACGCCGTCAGCCAGGAGACCTGCCTCGTCACAGATTCTCAATTCAACCGGGCGGGGTGATCCGGTGGCGAACTCTCCGGGCACGCACGCGCGTTGCCGGTTCTCGTCCCGTATGCCCGCCGCTTGCCAAAGGGCATACCGATGAAAACACTGGCCAAACTCCCCGTCACTATCGTTACCGGCTTCCTCGGCTCGGGCAAAACCACGCTGCTGCGGCACATGCTCGACAACGCTCAGGGGCGTCGCATCGCGGTGATCGTCAACGAGTTTGGCGAGTTGGGCATCGACGGTGAAATCCTCAAGCAATGCTCCATCGGTTGCACCGAAGAAGAAGCGGTTGGCCGCGTTTATGAACTGGCCAACGGCTGCCTGTGCTGCACCGTTCAGGAAGAATTCTTCCCGGTGATGCGCGAATTGGTCGCGCGTCGCGGCGACCTAGACCACATCCTCATCGAAACCTCGGGCCTGGCCCTGCCAAAACCTCTGGTGCAAGCCTTCCAGTGGCCGGAAATCCGCAGCGCCTGCACCGTTGACGCAGTGATTACCGTGGTCGACAGCCCGGCCGTGGCCGCTGGCACCTTCGCCGCGTTCCCGGATCAGGTCGATGCCCAGCGCAAACTTGACCCGAACCTCGATCACGAGTCGCCGCTGCACGAACTGTTCGCCGACCAACTGGCCAGCGCCGACCTGGTGATCCTCAACAAGGCCGACCAGACCAGCCCGGAAGACCTCGCTCGCGTGCGCGCAGAAGTCGCCGAAGAGCTGCCGCCAGCGGTGAAAATCATCGAAGCCAGCAACGGTCGTCTGCCACTCGACGTGCTGATCGGCCTCGGCGCCGGTTCCGAAGAGCACATCGACAGCCGCCACAGCCATCACGATCACCACCATGGTGAAGGCGATGACGACCACGATGACCACGATCACGACGCCTTCGATTCGATCTCCATCGAACTGCCGCAAGCCGACGAAAGCCTGCTGCTCGACGCCCTGACACAACTGGTGGTCAAGCACGGCATCCTGCGTGTCAAAGGCTTCGCAGCCATTCCGAACAAGCCAATGCGCTTGCTGATCCAGGGTGTCGGCACGCGATTCGACAAACATTTCGACCGTCAGTGGGGCGCCGATGAAGCGCGCGTCACGCGTCTGGTGTTGATCGGTCAGGAGCTCGACGCGGTGCAACTCGAAGCGCAACTGCGCGCCGCGCTCAGCGTTTAAGCCATGCACCTGCTCAGGACCCAGCCCGGCGGATTCGTCTCGGATGACAACATTGCCGACCTTGGACAAACCCCCGCCGAGCTGGTGATCCTGTGCAGCGGCGATTCCAGCCTGGCGCTGCTCGCCGAAGCCGCGCAGCAATTGCCCGAGGATTACCCGAGCCTGCGTCTGGCCAATCCGATGCAGGTGCAGAATCACGCGTCGGTCGACCTGTACGTCGACGAAGTGCTGCGCCACGCCAAGGTGATTTTGATTTCGCTGCACGGCGGCATTGCTTATTGGCGTTACGGCGTCGAGCGTCTGGTCGAGTTGGCCGAGCGCGGTGTGCAGGTGATTCTGGTGCCGGGCGATGACCGTCCCGATCCGGAGCTCAGCGACTTGAGCACCGTCAACGCCGAGGATCGCGACCGGCTCTGGCAGTTTTTGCGTCAGGGCGGCATGGCCAACGCGCTGGATTTTTTCCGCTGTCTGGCCAGCCGCTGGCTCGCGCGTGATTACCCGTGGGACGAGCCGCAAACCCTGCCACGCACCGCGATTTATCACCCGAACAAAACCTCCGCTGCACTGAGTGACTGGCAAGCCGAATGGCTGCCCGAAAATCCGCTCGCGGCGGTGTTGTTTTACCGCTCCCACCTGCAAGCGGCGAACACCGCATTCATCGATGTTTTCTGCCTGCGCTTGCAGGCGGCGGGGCTTAACCCGTTGCCAATCGCCGTGGCCAGCCTGAAAGAGCCCGGCTGCCTGGCGGTGGTCGAGGACTGGCTGGACGAAGTCGAGGCCGGGGTCATTCTCAACACCACCGGTTTCGCCCAATCCAGCCCGGAAGCACCGCATCTGCGGCCGTTTCGCCGCAATATTCCGGTGATTCAGGCGATTTGCGCGCAGGACAACGAACCCGGCTGGCGCGCGAGCGAACAGGGCCTCGGTCCACGCGATCTGGCGATGCACATTGCCTTGCCGGAACTTGACGGGCGCATCATCAGCCGGCCGATCAGCTTCAAGGATCTGGCCTGGCGCAGCGAGCGCAGTCAGTCCGATGTGGTCTGCTATCGCGCGCAACCCGAGCGCATGGACTTCGTCGCCGAACTGGCGCGGCGCTGGATCGAACTGGCACGGGTGCCGAACGCTGAAAAGCGTATCGCGCTGATCCTCGCCAACTACCCGACCCGCGACGGACGTATCGGCAACGGCGTCGGCCTCGATACGCCGGCGGCGGCGTTGAATATCCTGCGGGCCTTGCAGCAACAGGGTTATCCGTTACCGGCCGAACTGCCGGACAGCGGCACCGCGTTGATCGAGCAATTACTCGGTGGCGTCAGCAATGACCTCGACACAATAGACCTCCGCCCGTGTCAGCAAAGCTTGGCAATGGACGATTACCTGACGATGTTCAATGCACTGCCGCCAGCCAATCGTGACGCCGTGTTCGAGCGTTGGGGCGCGCCGCAAAACGACCCGATGTTTCGCGATGGGCGAATGATGATCGCCGGGCTGCGATTCGGTCTGACTTTCGTCGGGATCCAGCCTGCGCGCGGTTATCAGGTGGATCCGAGCGCGGTCTATCACGACCCGGATCTGGTGCCGCCGCACGCTTATCTGGCGTTTTATTTCTGGTTGCGCAACACCTACGGCGCCCATGGCGTGATCCATGTCGGCAAGCACGGCAACCTCGAGTGGCTGCCGGGTAAAGGCGTCGGACTGTCGGAGAATTGCTGGCCGGACGCGCTGCTCGGGCCGCTGCCGAACATCTATCCGTTTATCGTCAACGACCCGGGCGAGGGCGCTCAAGCCAAGCGACGTACGCAAGCGGTGATCATCGATCACTTGATGCCGCCGCTGACCCGCGCCGAGACCTACGGCCCGCTGCGTAATCTGGAATTGCTCGCCGACGAATATTACGAAGCGCAACTGCTCGATCCGCGTCGTGCCCGCGAGTTACAGCGCGATATTCTGCAATTGGTGCGAGACACGCAGATCGACCGTGAACTGCAACTCGATGCCGGCCTGGACAGTGACGCCGATGCGGCGATCTGGCTGCCGCGTCTGGATACGTATCTGTGTGATCTGAAGGAATCGCAGATTCGCGATGGTTTGCACATCTTCGGTGAATCGCCAACCGGGCGCTTGCGCATTGATACCTTGCTGGCGCTGCTACGCATTCCGCGTGGTGACGGCAAAGGCGCGCAATCGAGTTTGCTGCGAGCCTTGGCCAAAGCGTTCGCACTCGGCTTCGATCCGCTTGACTGCGTGCTGGCCGAACCCTGGACTGGCCCGCGCCCGGTTGCACTGCAATCGCAAAGCGAGGAAGCCTGGCGCACCGCCGGCGACACCCGCGAACGCCTCGAACTGTTCGCCACCGAACTGATCTCCCAGTCATTGCAATCCCCTTGTAGGAGTGAGCCTGCTCGCGATAGCGGAAAGTCAGCCAACATTGATTTAACTGACACACTGCCATCGCGAGCAGGCTCACTCCTACAAGGACCGCAGTGGGCGGAGGTCAATGCGATCATCGACAATCTGCGCGACGTCGTCGCTCCACGCCTGGACGCCTGCGGCCCAGCGGAAATGCGCGGTTTGCTCGATGCCCTCAGCGGCCGTTTCGTCCCCGCCGGCCCCAGTGGCGCACCCAGTCGCGGTCGCCTCGACGTGCTGCCGACCGGGCGCAATTTCTACTCGGTGGACGTGCGCAATCTGCCGACCACCACCGCCTGGCGCATCGGTTTCCAGTCGGCGACGCTGATTCTTGAGCGGCATTTGCAGGATCACGGCGATCACCTGCGCCAGCTCGGGCTGTCCGTCTGGGGCACGGCGACCATGCGCACCGGCGGCGACGATATTGCGCAGGCCATGGCCCTGATGGGCGTGCGCCCGGTGTGGGCGACGGGCAGTCAGCGTGTCGATGATTTCGAGATTCTGCCGCTGAGTCTGCTCGACCGTCCGCGCGTCGATGTCACGCTGCGAGTCTCGGGATTCTTCCGCGATGCCTTCGCCAACCTGATTCGCCTGTTCGATGCCGCCGTGCAAGCGGTCGCCGCGCTGGACGAGCCGGACGATCTCAATCCGCTCGCCGCCAAAGTGCGCGCCGAGCGCGAGGCGCTGTTGCAATCGGGCCTCGACGAAGACACCGCGCGGCGTCAGGCCGGCTGGCGGATCTTCGGCGCCAAACCCGGTGCTTACGGCGCGGGCGTGCAGGGCGCGATTGATGGACGTCTGTGGCAAACCCGCGAAGACCTCGCTGAGGTGTATCTGAACTGGGGCGCCTACGCCTATGGCGGTGCCGACGAGGGCACCGCCGCCCGCGAGCAATTCGTCCAGCGCCTGAGTCAGGTGCAGGCCGTTCTGCAGAATCAGGACAATCGCGAACACGACTTGCTCGATTCCAACGACTATTACCAATTCCAGGGCGGCATGCTCGCCGCCGTGGAAAGCCTGCGTGGAGAGGCCGCCGCCAGTTATCACGGCGATCACAGCCAGCCTGATCTGCCAAGGATTCGCACGCTCAAAGAAGAGCTGAATCGGGTGATCCGCTCGCGGGCGGCGAATCCGAAATGGATCGACGGGGTCAAACGCCACGGCTATAAAGGCGCATTCGAGTTGGCGGCGACGGTCGATAACCTGTTCGCATTCGATGCGACCACGCAGTTGATCGACGATCATCAATACGCGCTGCTTGCCGATGCGTACCTGCTCGACCCGGCGACGCGCGAGTTTGTCCGCGAACATAACCCGCATGCCTTGCGCGACATGACCGAGCGCATGCTCGAAGCACAGCAACGCGGCATGTGGCAGGAACCGGGCGCCTATAAAGAGGCACTGGAAAACCTCCTGCTGGACATAGAAGAAGACAGCTGACACAACCCACTCCAAATGTGGCAGCGGGCTTGCTCGCGAAAGCGTCGTATCAGGCACCCATTGCGTTGAATGACACACCGTTTTCGCGAGCAAGCTCGCTTCCACCGTTTGAAAGTATTTCACCGACCATGATTGAGTATTGCAAATGACCGACACCCCGCATTTCCCGCTTTCCGCCGTGGTCGGCGCCGATGACCTTAAACTCGCCCTGTGCCTGACCGCCATCGACCCGAAAATTGGCGGCGTGCTGATCGAAGGCCCGCGCGGTATGGCCAAATCCACGCTGGCCCGAGGTTTGGCGGATCTGCTCGCCAGCGGCCAATTCGTCACGTTGCCATTGGGCGCGACCGAAGAACGTCTGGTCGGCACCCTCGACCTCGATGCGGCGCTGAGCGAGGGACGTGCGCAGTTCTCGCCTGGGGTGTTGGCCAAGGCCGACGGCGGCGTGCTCTACGTCGACGAGGTCAATTTGCTGCCCGATCACCTGGTGGATCTGCTGCTCGATGTCGCCGCCAGCGGCACCAACCTGATCGAGCGCGACGGCATTTCCCATCGCCATTCGGCGAAGTTCGTCCTGATCGGCACGATGAACCCGGAAGAGGGCGAATTGCGTCCGCAGTTGCTCGATCGATTTGGTTTGAACGTCGCCCTCAGCGGCAACACTGTGCCAACCGAGCGCGGGCAGATCATCCGTCGTCGACTGGATTTCGACAGCGATCCGCAAGCTTTCTGTGCGCAATGGGGCACGCAGCAGCACGCCCTGCGCGAACGTTGTGAAAACGCGCGCATTGCCTTGGCCAACATTCCGCTGGACGATGCCGCGCTTGCGCAAATCACTGAGCGCTGCTTTGCTGCCGGGGTCGACGGTTTGCGTGCCGATCTGGTCTGGCTGCGTGCGGCTCGCGCGCATGCCGCCTGGCGCGGCGCCGAGGTGATTGGCGCGGAAGACATCGACGCGGTAGCCGAATTTGCCCTGCGGCATCGGCGCCGCGAGCAGCCGGCCGGCAGTCCTCAGCCGCCTGCGCAAGCGCCGGCCAACACTCAGGCCAGCCCGAGCGAAGGGCAGGGCCAGTGGGGCGACATGCCCGCGCCGGCACTCACCACCGGCGCCCGCCGCGAAGTGCCGGTCTGGCCAAAAAAGCCCTAGGCATTCGCCCCCGATCCGACGCGGGGGCGAATGCCAGACCCCGCGCCGGAAAACTCGATCATGGCCGCCAAGGCAAGCGTCATGCTGCCCGCAACGGCGCGCTGAACTGGGCGGGTACTTTGCTCAACGGTCGCCCTCGGACCCGCGCCGACCTGTTGTTCCAGCAACGCACACGTTCGCCGCATGAACTGTGGCTGGTGATCGTCGATGCCTCGGCGTCGACTCGCCGGCATCAAGCCCTCAGCGATGCCAAAGGCCTGCTCGCGCAATTGTTCGATGACGCCTATCGACAGCGTGCACGTCTGGCATTGTTGACCGCCAGCGGGACGACGCCGCAATGGCAGGTGCAAGGTTTGAAAGCGTCCAGCGGTTTGCGCGTCTGGCTCGATGCGTTAGGAGCGGGCGGCGGCACGCCGTTGCTCGCGGCGCTAGAGCAGGCGCAGCAATGGCTGGCGTTGCGGCGTAAACGTTTTCCGGCCGAGCAGCAGCGCATGCTGCTGGTGACGGATGGGCGTTTGAAGGATTTGTCTGGATCGCCGTGGCTGGAATGCCCAGGGCTGTTGATCGACATCGAACGCGGGCCGATTCGGCTGGGGCGGGCGCGGGAGTTGGCCAGCGCGCTGGATCTGCAGTATCGGCACATCGATGATGTCGCTGTGGTCTGATCGGACCTCATCGCGGGCTAGCCTTCTCCTGCACCCGCAAACCTGCGGAAGCGTGGCTTGCCCGCGATGGCATCGACTCGGTGCGGATACCGCACAAGATAATCCGCAGCACTGCACTATGCTGTTGCGCAGCCCAATCACAAGGAGTGAGCGATGCGCATCCTGGTCAAAAACCCTCAAGACGATTTCCGCGTCAAGGCCTACGCCGGCACCAACGGCGTGCTGCTCGCCATCGATCTTGCCGCATCGCGGCGCAAAGGCCTGCTCGGGTTTGCCATCGAAAAGCAGCAGGGCGACAAACCCTGGCTGTTCCTCTTCAACAGCCTGACCTTTCCCGGCAAAGCTCACACCTTCGCGCAATTCCACGCCACGCCGAGCGATAAGGCGCCGCTGCAGAAATTCCGTTGGGCCGATTACGCGGTCAATCCGGGGATGACCCTTCAATACCGTGTTCATTTGGCCTACGGCACCGCCGACGCGCCGGAGTTGGGCGAATCACTGCAACTGACCATCACCTCTGACGACGGACATCCGACCCATCAAAGCGTGATTTTCAATCGCGCCGTGGCCGCCAGTCAGGCCTTTCAGCGCAAGTTTCCCGACCTCGACGCGCAGATCAGCGCCAACAAGAACATGCCCATCGAGGCCTGGCCCGATGCTGCACGGCAATGGCTGGAAAACGGTCTGCTCGGGCGATTGCTGGGGTTTATCGAGCGTGCGGTCGACGGCCAGTGGGCGCTGGATATCGCGATCTACGAGTATCAGTTGCAGGCGATTGTCGATGCGGTCAACGCGGCGTTCGAGCGCGGGGTCAAGGTTCGGGTGCTGTATCACGCGCGAGCGGATGACGAAGACACCGCCATCAATCAGGCGAGCCTGGCCAAACTGCCGACCGCCAGCAAGTGCGGGCGTGTTACCCACAACATTTTTCACAACAAGTTTATTGTTCTCAGCCGCCTCGATACGGCTGGCCAGCGTCAGCCGCTAGCAGTGTTGTGTGGCAGTACCAACTTCACTGCCAACGGTGTTTACCGGCAGGCCAACGTCGTGCACGTTCTCGATGATGGCGCGGTCAGCAGCCGCTATCTGCAAACCTTTGAAGAAATCTGGGCGACGCCGGCCGACGTCGGCGCAACTCGCGCCTGGATCAGCGAACACAACCCGATGGATCCGACCCAAACACTGTTCGCCGGCTTCTCGCCACGCAGCGGCGGCGCGGATTTGCGCGAGTTCGTCGAGATCATCGAGGCTGCTAAAAAAGACGTGTTGTTTGTCACCGCATTCAGCCTGCCCGACGCCATTCTCAACGCGCTGCTCGGCCAGCCGCACGACGACATCCTGCGTTTCGGCCTGCAAAACACTGCCAGCCGCATCACCGGATACCACGCCGATCGCAGCGCCGAATTTGCCGCCACCGCGCTGCTCAACACCGGTCTGGAAGGCTGGCTGCGCGAGAACATGAAAGGCCAGAAAGGCAATCTGCTGGTGCACACCAAAGCGGTGGTCACCGACTTCACCACCGACGCGCCCACTATCATCAGCGGCAGTCACAACCTCAGCACCTCGGCCAGCAACGGCAACGACGAGAACTACCTGATCATTCGCGGTGATACCGATCTGGCCGACCGCTATGGCTTGGAGTTGCTGCGCTTCTACGAGCACTACCGCTTTCGCTATTTCGCGAAGAAGCTGGCGTTGAAGCAGGTGCAGCCGTTGGCCGTGGATGACAGTTGGACTCACGATTATTACGTTGACGGGGATTTGCGACAGTTGTCTCGTTTGCGTTTTGCCGGACGTTAAACACCCATCGCCTGGCGATACTGCCGCGCTCGTCGACCTAGATATAACTGGTCCCGTATCAACGCCCAAAGCGCCGACACTCTTGGCTGCGGCTGGCGACCGCGGCTGAGACGATCGATCTGAAAACGCACCACCGCCATGTTCGCCAAAGACGCCAGCGCCTTGCGTTTCCAGCGAATCGGCGGCAGTTGTGGATTGCGTTCCAGGCCTTCGCGCCAGTGTTTGACCAGATGCGGTTCAAGGGTCAGCGCGGTGGCGATCCCGGCCATGGCGATGCCGCTGTCGAGCACTTGTTCGACCACGGCGAGACGACGAATGCCGCCAGTGACCATTACCGGCATGCGCGCGACACTGGCCAGTTCGCCGGCCATTTCCAGAAAGTACGCTTCACGCGCCAGCGTCCGCCCGTCGCGGGCCTCGCCCTGCATCGCCGGTGCCTCATAGCTGCCGCCGGAGAGTTCGAGCAGGTCGATCGGGTATTGGTTGAGCCATTCGATCACCTGGCGCGCATCGTCGGTGTCGAAACCGCCGCGCTGGAAGTCCGCCGAATTGAGCTTCACCGCCACGCAAAACTGCGGCGAAACCGCCTGGCGCACCGCCTCGATCACCGACAGCAGCAGGCGCGCACGGTTTTCCAGCGAGCCGCCCCAGCGGTCGGTACGCCGATTGGTCAACGGAGACAAAAACTGACTGAGCAGATAGCCATGCGCAGCGTGAATCTGCACCCCGGTAAAACCGGCTTTCTCGGCGAGCGCCGCACTGTTGGCAAAGCGCTGAATGACTTCTTCGATGTCGCTTTCGCTCATCGGTTTGGGCTCGGCAAACATCTTCGAGAACTTGCCCAGGTCCAGCGCAACCGCCGACGGTGCCAACGCTTGCTGTCCAAGGTTGGCCATGGTCTGCCGCCCCGGGTGGTTGAGCTGCACCCAAAAGTGCGCGCCGCCACTGCGACCGATGCTGGCCCACTGGCGGAATTGCTGCAGGTGGCGTTCGTCTTCGAGCACTACGCCACCGGGGCCGGTCATGGCGCGTCGATCAATCATCACGTTGCCGGTCAGCAACAGCCCGGCGCCGCCTTCAGCCCAGGCTTGATACAAGCGGAATAGTTCGCCAGAAGGCGCCTGTTCGCGGTCGGCAAGGTTTTCTTCCATGGCCGCTTTGGCGATACGGTTATCGAGCGACTGACCGTTGGGCAGATTGAGTATTTGAAAGGGCGACATGCTTGACTCCTCATCAGTAATGGAGCGAGGCTAAGCTTAAAGTTAACTTTAATGTCAAGCGGGCAAACGGGGTTGCAATGAAAATTGGTGAATTGGCGCAGATGAGTGGGCTGAGCGCTTCGCGCATTCGCTTTTATGAAGCGCAGGGCCTGATCCCCAAGGTCGAGCGGCAGGGCAACGGTTATCGGCGCTATCCGCCGCAAGTGCTGCAAACCCTGAACATCATTCAGCGTGCACAACAGGCGGGTTTCAGTCTCGATGAGCTTAAATTGCTGCTGCCAGACCCGCTGACCGGGGAGTTCAATGAAGACGACCTGGTGTCGAGCCTGAGCCGCAAAGTCGAGCAGATCGAGGCGATGCAGTTGCATCTGGCACAAAGCAGAGAGCAACTATTGGCGGTGATCGACGACATTCGCAGCCGACCGGACGGTATGGGCTGTAACGCCAATGCGGAAAGGGTATTGAAGTCTTTCAAGCACTGACTTCGGGTTGTAGTACAGATTTTGAAATGATTTGTTGCTGTAGGAAAAGTGGCCTGAGCCTGTAGGCTTCAAGGCCATTTTTCATTCAGGAATTACATGAACACCCTCTCGGAGCCTCCCCCGTCTCTGCCACAGAGAACCTCCTTTTCGCGCCATGGCGCGGTCTTGACGCACTCGCAGCATCCAGTTTTCCGACACCCGACTATCGTTGATAACGCGGCTCCTGAGCCTTCGCGTTGCGCTTTGCCGTGTCCGGCAGCCTGAATTCACTGAAGAGAGATCGAGACGTTTTATGGAATGGTTAGCGGATCCCACAGCCTGGTTAGGCTTGTTGACTCTGATCGTGCTGGAACTGGTGCTGGGCATCGACAACCTGGTGTTCATCGCAATCCTCGCCGACAAACTGCCGCCGCATCAACGTGATCGCGCGCGCATCATCGGCCTGTCTTTGGCGCTGATCATGCGCCTGGGCCTGTTGGCGAGTATTTCCTGGCTGGTCACCCTCACGCAGCCGTTGTTCGAAATCTTCGACAAGAGCTTCTCCGGCCGTGACCTGATCATGCTGTTCGGTGGCGTGTTCCTGTTGTTCAAAGCGACCATGGAGCTGCATGAGCGCCTTGAAGGGCATGTCGGCGAGCGCTCGAGCAATACCTCTTATGCGTTGTTCTGGCCGATTGTCGCGCAGATCGTCGTGCTCGACGCGGTGTTCTCGCTGGACGCAGTGATTACCGCTGTGGGCATGGTTGATGAGCTCGCGGTGATGATGATCGCGGTGATCATTTCCATCGGCCTGATGATCGTCGCCAGCAAGCCGTTGACGCGCTTCGTCAATGCGCACCCGACGGTGATCATGCTGTGCCTGGGCTTTTTGATGATGATCGGTTTTGCCCTGACGGCTGAAGGTCTGGGGTTCCACATTCCGAAAGGCTACTTGTACGCGGCGATCGGTTTCTCGATCCTGATCGAGGTGTTCAACCAGATCGCCCGCGCCCGTCGCAAGCGTTCGATGCAAGGCCTGCGTCCGATGCGTGAACGCACGGCACACGCGGTAATGCGTTTGCTCGGTGGTCGCAAACTGGCGGTGGAAGAGGTCGGTGAGGAGCTTTCCGATCTGCTCGACGACGGTGAAGCGCCGAATGCGGAGCTGTTTGATCGTCGCGAGCGGGTGATGATCAGCGGTGTACTGCAACTGGCCGAACGACCGATTCGTAACCTGATGACAGTACGCGCCGATGTCGACTGGATTGATCTGGCCGACGACGCTGAGACAATTCGTACGAAGCTGATGCATTCGTCGTACTCGCGTCTGCCGTTGATTCGTGACGGTGCGGTGGATGAGCCGTTGGGTTTCGTGCACAAGAAGGAGTTGCTCAAGGAGTATCTGGCCGGCACCGAGCCGAACCTGGAACATCTGGCGCGCAAGACCATCAACCTGCTCGACAGCTATTCGATCCTCAACGCGCTGGAACAGATGCGCGCGGCCTCGACGCACATTGCCTTTGTGGTCAACGAGTTTGGCGATTTTGTCGGTGTATTGACCATGACCGACATTCTCGAATCGATCGCCGGCGAGTTGCCTGATGCCAGCGAAATCGAAGGCCCGGATGTCGTCGAGGAGCAGGGCGGGTTTCTGGTCAGCGGCGCATTGAACCTGGCGCGGGTTCGTCAGCGCACCGGGTTTGGCGCCGAGCCGACCGAGGATTATCAAACCATGGCCGGGCTGGTCATGAGCCTGCTGGATCGTTTGCCGGTGATCGGCGATCGACTGGTGCACGAAGGCTGGCGGATGACTGTGAAAGCGGTTGAAGAGCGACGCGTGACACGGGTGTTGTTGGAGCGTGATACCGCTTAAAGATCACGGCGCCTGTTCCGGCCGTATCGCGGGCAAGCCAGCTCCCACAGGTTTATCGGGTGCCCATCGATTTTGGGTACACCATCAATCTTGTGGGAGCAGCTCCCACATGTTCCGGGTGAGATCATTGAATTTGTGTACACCTGAAAACCCTGTGGGAGCTGGCTTGCCAGCGATGGCAATCTATCTGCCGATACACAGTTTACTTGTGAAAAGTGTAGCGATCCTTGCCCGTATGCTTTGACTCATACAACGCCGCATCTGCCTTGACCAGCGCCTGCGTCAGCGAATCGTCGTCTTCCACCCGGGTCACGCCGATACTGATCGTCACCGGATACCGGGTCGGTTGCTCCCGCACCACGCGGCACAATTCGCCCACCAGCGCTGCAACCTCCTCGCGCTGCACTCCCGCCAGATAAATTGCAAACTCCTCGCCACCCAGGCGTGCGTAATCGAACTGCTGCATGACCTTTTTGATATCGGCAGCGATGCGTTTCAGCACCTCATCGCCGATGTCGTGGCCATAGGTATCGTTGACCTTCTTGAAGTTGTCGATGTCGATCATCAACAGGTAGTGGTCATGCACGCGAGGCTCTGCCCGCAGGTGTTTTTCCGCGAGGGTCATGAACGATCGACGATTGGGGATTTCCGTCAGCGTGTCGTTGTAGGCCTGATCCAGCAGCAGCCTGGACATGATGTAGTTGTACAGTTTGGCTTCGCGCAGCTTGAGGAACGTGTAAATCGTCAACGCACAGAGAAACACGCTGTAGCAGGCGGTCAGTACGCCCCTGAGTTCAAGCAGGCTGGTGGTGGTGTTGATAAACGGGTTGAGCAGCAGCCAGATCAGGAACTGCACGATAAAGAATGCCCGGCGACTCAGCGGCAGTACCGAGAAACTGTAGAGCATGGCGGCCGCAGCGAGCACCAGCCAGGAGCTGTGTACGGCCGGGGGCAAGCCGCTGACGATCAATCGAATACCCACGGTCAGGCCCACTACCAGCAACACCGCCAGAACATCGAAATGTCGGGCCTGGCGGGTAAACCACAACACCATGGTCAGCACAGAGAAAAACGCCACGAATAGCATTGATCGCCAGGTGAATCCCTGACCGCCAAGGAGACTGACGATCAAGTCGAAGATCAGCCACATGGCGATGCTGACGATAAAGATCAACAGGCTGAAGGAATGCAGGCGCTCGAATTCGTGCTGGACAAACTCGGCCCGCAATTCAGCGGGCGCGGTTTTTTTCAGGACCTCGTCTTCAATGATTTTGTACATTGCCGGCCTTGCGCTGGTTGTCGAGAATCACCCGGCCCCACGGGCGATAGCGCAGAGAAAACACCGCGCTGGCGTGACAACCGCTCGACGTCACATCCGGGGCGGCAGGCTCGGCGTGGAACGGCTGGCCGTCACCACTGACCTGGCGGAACGCTTCTCGCACGATACCGACGGAGCAGGGCAGTTCGCTGGCATAGCTGCTGCGCACCACGGGCGACAAGCGGCCGGTACCGGCGCCATCCTGCCACCAGACCTGAACGCCCGCAGCGCTCAACTCGCCCAGCCATTGCGCGTTGATGTTCGGCGCGAGCTTGCCGGCGCTGAATGCACTGACGTGCAGCGGTGCGTCGAGTTTGCCGGCGAGGCCTTTGAGCTGACGTTGCAGCGTTGCCCGGCGATCCGCCGCGAGGAAGTGCAAGTCATCCAGCTCCAGCGGCAGATACCAGCCACTCACCGGCAGCTTCCAGTCCTCGCGCAGCTTCTGCTGCTGCGCCAGCGATTGGCCCAGTTGCGCTTGCCAGTATTTAGCGAGACCGGCGCTGTCCAGTTCGTCGATACGCTGGTAATAGGCCGGATCCATCTTCAACCCGAGTACCAGTTGCAGTCCTTGTTGTTGTGCCAGTTGCAGACTGTTGGCGAGCCAGCCGCTAGCGCCGCCGAAGTCTGAGTCGCCGTAAGCGGTCCACTGTACGATCAGCGTACGCGTGCCTTGTTTCGCCGTGTCTTGCCATATCCGTAGCCACTGCGCCTGAGTGAGACCCGCATCGACATTCAACGGTTGATAGAACACGCGCTCATCGCCTCGCGCGACCACAGTGCCCAGCAGCAGGCAGACAAACAGCATCCATCGAGCCATCAGAAATTCCACTCCACGCCCAGCAGCACACCATTGCCACCTTCATACAGATTGCCGCCCAGCGCCTGTTGATACTCGGTTCGCACTGTCAGCTTCGAGCGGTAGGCGTTATAGCGGTCATCGTCGTACCACCATTGCCAGCGCAAACCGACCCCGGTGCGCAGATCCTGCCGCCAGTCGTTGCTTGGATCCTGGCTGGCAAACTCAAGAAAGCCATACGGCATGATCGTCTGCGCACCGTTGAACGGCAGCTTCCATGTATGCCCTTGCTGGAACCGCGACAGCCACTGATGATCGCCGACCTTGGTCCACCATGCGGCATCGAGGTAGAGGAAGCGTTCATCCCAGTCGCTTTCGTCGACGCGCCAGTCGTTGCGGTATTTGCCCTGATCGAGAAACGATGCAGTGGCGCGCAACAGGTAGTCGGTGGTGGTGTGACCGTCCTGACGATGATCGTCGAGTTGATCCGAGAGCTTGTCCGGATTGATCAACTGGCCAAGGCTGAGGCCATGATTGTCCTGGTCATCGAACTGGCTCTGTTTGTAGATCTCGCCATAGAAGTTGATGTTCTGCGTGCCCCACGGCTTGTAGCGCAGACCGACGCCCGCCGCGACGGATTCGGCGTAACTGGAGCGGCTCTGACCACCCAGCAGCACACGGCCGTAGACCGACAACGAACTGCCGGCGCGACTCGGTTCTTCACCGAGGGCGTGATCCCACATCGCAACCTGGACGTTTTGCGAGTTCGGGCTGCGATTCGAGCCTTGGCTTTTGTCATTGCGCAGGAAGTCGTTGGTCGATACGCCGGCCGGTGACCAGGTGCTGGCGATGGTGAAGTTGTCCCGGCGAGACAAGGCTTCATGGGCGCGCCGCTGACGATAACGCCGGGCTTCCATGCTGCCATCTTCATCGTCGGCAGCCACCGGGTTCTGTTCGAGATCGATGACGCGGCGCAGTTCTTTGCGCGCCGAAGCGCTGTCCTCGACCTCGTCATAACGCCAGGCGAGGGTTTCGCCGAGGTGATAATCCTCGGGGAAGTCGCGGGTAGCCTGCTGCAGATAAGGGATGGCTGTGGCGCGTTGTTCACGGGTGGCGGCGCCCGCAAGGCGCATGCCGTAATCGGCGCGATAACGCGGATTGCCCGGCTCACGCCGCACGGCTTCGGCCAGCCATGCATTGCTTTGCGCAAGATCGCCGGCTTTCTGTGCCGTGACCGAGGCCGCGTAGAAATGCCCGGCATCCGGGGCTGTTTGCAGGGCCTGACGTTGTCGTTGCAACGCTTGTGCATGGTCGCCGCGAGCATCGGCGACTGCCGCACCCAATGCCCATTCATTGGCGCCGCGTGTGCTGCTTTGCTGCCAGAAACGTTCGGCAGCTTGATTGTCGCCCGCGTTCAGCGCGCTGCGACTCACGGTCAGGCGGGCGTTGTCGCTGAGTTGCGCCGCGGGAATGCTGCGCCAGATGGCCAATGCAGCGGTGGAATCGCCAGCGGCTTCCAGCGCGTAGGCCAACGGCAAACGACTGCTGCGGTCACCGAGCTTTTCTGCCTGCTGGTAATAAACCACGGCTTCGCCCGGACGATCGGGCATCGCACAGCGGCCAAGGGCGCGATAGTCGCCGATGGTTTGCGGGTGGTCACCGACGGCTTGTTGCACGACATCGCACTGACCTTTTTCCGCGAGCTGCGCGAGCAGTTGACCGCGAGTGGCGCCGTCGACATGCCCGAGCAGCGACGCCATACGCCGTTGTTGCTGTGCCGTGATATCGCTGGATGAAGCATACAGACCGGCCAGTCGTTGCAGCGCGGCGCCGGGCAGACGTCCGTCATGGCGGTCATAAGCGGTTTCCAGCAGTTGCTGTGCGTGTTGGCGGTCGCCGCTATTGAGTGCGAGGAAACTCGCCTGATTCAGCGACGCCAGGTTGCCGGTCTGACGGTAATGGTATTCCCACAGGGTTTGCTCTTCGGTGCGCCGGCCCATGGTCTGCGCCAGTTCGGCGCGGCGTTTGACCACGGCGGGCGTTTGCGTCTGGCCGGCCAGCCAGACCATGACTTTGCTGCTGTCGCCCTGTTCCTGCCAGACATCCACCAACTGCGCCTGACGACGGCTGTCCCACGGCTCCGGCAAACGAGTGTTTTGCAACAGATCGGTGGCTTGCAGGCGCTGGGCAAGCACCAGCCATTTTTGTGGATCATCCGTTGGCTGGCAGCCGCGCAATTGCGTCAGCGCGGCTTCCGGGTCGTGACGCGACAGCCAATCGGCAGTTTCCAGGCAAGGTCGCTGCAAATCGTTGCTCAGGCGTTGCACGGTGGGTACATCATCGGTCTGCCGTGCCAGTTCCCAAAGACGCTGGCGTTGCGCCGGATCGGCCAGATCGGAGGCGGGCAACGATTGCAACCAGCGTTGTGCCTGCTGATCGTGACCGATGGCGATGGCGCGATCGACCATCGCCAGACGCACTTGGCGCGCGGCTTCCGGTGTCGGTGCCTGTTGCAGCAATTGCTGCAAGGGTTTTTCGTCGAGACGCTGAACATAAGCGTTGGCCAGGCGCTGCCAACCTTCGGCATCCAGTTGTTTTTTCGCCGCCAGCGGCGCCAGTTGTTCGATGGTGCCCGTCCAGTCGCGCAGTTGCTCTGACCAATTGGCACGCGCCAGGCGCAGGATGTTGTCGTCCCCTCGGGGCGACAGTTGGGCGAGCCAGTCGTGCGCCTTGGCCGCGCCGCCGAACTTGGCCAGACTCAAGCTATAGGCCTGCCACAGACGTATGCGGTCATTCAGGTCGCTGGTGGCCATCCATTGTTCGACCTGGGTGCTGCTCGGCGGATCCTGTTCGATCCAGGTCAGGCGTAAATCGAGCACGGCTGCGCTGTCATTGTTCGGCAGCGCCTGGACGGCGTCGCCATAGCGCCGTTGTCTGGCCAGCGATTCCACCAGCAGGGCGCGTGCCTCGTCATTTTTCGGGACTTTTTCCAGCAAGTGCCGCATCAGTCGTTCGACTTCTTTCCAGTTGCCCTTTTTTGCTTCGCGGTAGCTGCGATCCATGTAGGGGTAACTGCGGAACTGTTCGAAATCGCTCAGCGGCGCGGCGTGCAGCGGATACGCCGTACTCATGCCGAGCAGCAGGCTACCCATCAACAGGGTGTGACGGTGCACAGGCTTCATGCAGCCTCCCGAACGATGCGGTAGGCGGCTTGTTGTTCGCTGGCCTGATCTGCAAGGGCCTGATCGAGTACTTCCTGGGTGATCATGCCGCGGGAAATCAGATGTTCGCCGAGTGACATGTTTTCGGCGTCGAAATCGATCAATGCCTGATTGAACAGGGTGGGTGGCACCATCCCGCGTACCTGCAGCAAATTGCCCAGCAACACCTGATGGCGGCTGACGCGTTCCAGCAAGGCTTCATCGTCCTGATGACGCTCAAGCACTTCAAGCATATGACGCACTTCCTCATTCTGTCGGTGACTGGCGTACCAGTGACGAATCCCCAAAGTCACACGGCCCTGCGGTGCCAGTCGGCAGCGTACCGGGCGTTTCAATTGACGGCTGATCGCACCGAGCGATACCTGGCTGACCGGACCTTCCGACGCCAGCACCAGGGTTTCACCATCTTCAGCCACCGGCAGCACGCCATAATGCGATGCCACACGGCGCGGCACGGCGTCGATCAGGCGTTTGTCGAGTTTGAATGGGTTGAGCGGCGCCCACTCCAGATCAAGTTGTTCGGCCAGTGCCTGCACCAGTTGCGTGCTGTCGATGTATTCGCGCAACAACAATTCACGTCCCAGACGTCGACGTACCGGACTGGTGATCGCCGCTTCCAGTTGTTCCTCGGTCAGCAGGCCTTTTTCCACCAGACGATGGCCCAGCGGTGTGCGTTGGGCTTTGGTCAGGGCGGGGAATTCATGGGTGGTCTTGTCCCACGCCACGCGCCGGGAGTCGCCCATCTCCATGACTTGTTTCAGCGCGCGCAGATTGGCGAAGAAGTTGACGAAGTTGCTCCACATCATTCGTGGTGCCGACAGCAGGCCCTCGCCCAGTCCGTAATAACGGGTGACGAACCAGCCGCGCTGAAACAGCCGGTTGAGCAGCATGAAGCCGTTCAGCCAAAGCAATATCGGCAGCAGAGAGCTGTCGGAAAGAATTGAAGGATAGCGCCACGACTCGGGAGAAATCACCGTCACCAGCCACATCACCATCAAGACCACGAACAGCAGGTTGACGAGGAAGCTCAGCATGTAGGCGATCAGGCCGCGCCGGTCGCGCCAGAGGAAATAGTTGAGTAGACCTTTGCGGCTCCAGCCGAGGTTCTTGGTGCCCTGAAACACGATGCCGACAATCCAGCGCGACTTCTGCCGGATCGCATGCTGCAAATCCCGAGGGAAATGCTCACGGACACAGATCACTTGGGAGAACTCGCGGTTCATGCCGAACACCCACGGTTGCTCCAGCGCCAGTTTCGGATCGCTGACCGAGTAGCGGGCGAAAATGCACTTCATGCCTTTTTGCTTGAGACGGAAACCGATGTCGTAGTCCTCGGTGAGACTCTGCACATCGAAAGCGATACCGTCGCCGTCTTCGAGCAGGGCGCTGATGGCCTTGCGGCTGAAGCAGGTGCCGACGCCAGCGCTGGGCACCTGACCGGTCAAGGCCTCGCGGACGATGACGTCCTTGCCGTGGTTCTCGGCGAACTCATCGACATAGTGGCCGGCAGTGAAGCCTTTCCACTCCGGCGCGTATGGGTAGACCGGGATCTGGATCAGGTCCTTGTTCGGCAGCAGATAGTTGAACAGGCGCAATTCCATCGGTGAAATCACGTCTTCGGCGTCGTGCAGGATGAACCCGGCGAACTGGATTTTCGCCTCGCTTTCAAAGCGCAGGATCGCGTCGATGATGTTGTTCAGGCAGTCGGCCTTGCTGGTCGGGCCGGGGCGCGCGCAGACTACTTTGTGCACGTTGGGGTAGTGCTGGCAGACCGCATCGACGTCCGCTTGAGTTTCGGCGTCGTTGGGATAGGTGCCGACAAAAATCTGGTAGTTCTCATAGTCGATGGTCGAGGCGGCCAGGCGCGCCATTTCGCCGACCACACCGACTTCATTCCATGCCGGCACCATGATCGCCAGTGGTTTTTCCGGGATCGCGTACAGGCGCTCTTCATCGGCGCGGTCGAATTTTTCGTAGATCCGCCAGCGCCGGATCAGCTTGCGGGACCAGTACACGAGGTCGATGAACAGATCATCGAGACCGAGGACGAACATCAGCAGGGCGAGGGCAATCGCCACATATTTGAGACCGAACAGCACATACGCAAAAAAGTCGACCCAACCCAGACTCATACCCCTTCACCCGCCGCCGAGCGAGTGCTCAGCCAGGCGTGGAGGCGGGTGGCAATCAATTCGCTGGCGTGGCCATCGCCATAAGGGAAATGCACACGGCTCATGCGCGTATAGGTCTCTTCGTCGTCGAGCAGTTGTGCGGCTTCCTTGACGATGCGGGTCTTGTCGGTGCCGACCAGCAGCATGGTGCCGCTTTCCAGCACCGATGGCCGTTCAGTGACATCGCGCAGCACCAGCAGGGGTTTGCCGATCGCCGGCGCTTCTTCCTGTACACCGCCGGAATCGGTGAGGATGAAGTGCGCACGGCCCATCAGCCAGACGAAATTCGGGTAGTCCTGCGGCGCAACCAGATAGATGTTCGGTTTATTGGCAAGCATGCCGTACACCACTTCCTGCACCAGCGGATTGAGGTGTACCGGATAAACGAATTGCACCTGCGGATAGCGCTCGGCCAGTTCGGCCAGCGCCTCACAGATGTTGCGGAAACCGTCGCCGAGGTTTTCCCGTCGATGGCTGGTGATGAGAATCATCTTGCGCTGATCATCGAGTACGGCCAACGGCGAATCCGCTGCCGGGTGCCAACCGGTTTGCTGCTGTTGCGCGCGCATCCACAGCAAGGCATCAATGACGGTGTTACCGGTGATTTCAATGTTGTCCTCAGGCACGCCTTCGCGCAGCAGGTTGGCGGCGGATTTCGAGGTCGGCGGAAAGTGCAGGTCAGCGATGACGCCGGTCAGGCGCCGATTGGCTTCCTCCGGCCAGGGCGCGCGCAGATTGCCGGTACGCAGGCCTGCTTCAACGTGACCGATGGGCAGTTGCCGATTGAAGGCGGCGAGGGCGGCAATGAAGCTGGTGGTGGTGTCGCCGTGGACAAGCACGATGTCGGGCTTGACCCGTGCATAGGCTTGATCCAGTTGCGCCAGCAGATTTTGCGAAAGACCGTTGAGGGTCTGGCCCTGAGTCATCACTTGCAGGTCTTCGTCGACCGAAAGTTCGAAGGCATCGAGCACTTGCGTGAGCATCTCGCGATGCTGGCCGGTAGAACAGATGTTCAGTTGGATGTCCGGCCACTGACGCAGAACCCGAGCGAGCGGGGCCATTTTGATGGCCTCCGGACGAGTACCGAAAACCATCATGACTTTGAAAGACATTGACCCCTCCTGGGACATGGCAACGCCAGGGCAAAAGCGCCTTTGACGTGTGTTCTCTTGCTGAGAAATAAAGGAAAGCAGCCGGATGGGAGCTTGTCCAATCCGGCCTCAGGCTAGTTTGTTACCGATGATTTGGAACGAAAGTGCCATCGGTTGATGGCTCTTAGGTGGCACTTTCAGGAAAAGTTCCATCGATGTGCACGCGGGACGGTGCACAGGGAACGAAAAGTGCGGCGCAACCAGCTCAGATCATGCTTTGGTTTGCGCGGGGAGGTCGGTGCTTTGGTTTTGCCGATGTGCAGGGCGAAATCCCGCGCGAGAGTATCTTCGGTGCCGATGCCTTTGAGCTTTTTCAGCAGCTTGCCGTTTTTGTAGAACAGCACCGTGGGAGTGCCGGTGACCAGCGGGTGGCGCGGCGATTGGCTGGTGTCGAGCATGTAGATATTGGCGCGATGCCGATAGGGCTCAGCTGTTTGGCGAAATACCGGCCCCGCCCATTCGCACGCCGGGCAGTGCTCATTGGCGAAATACAGGATCACCGGGCGCCAGGTTTTCAGGGCCTTGCGATAGACCGGAGCCAGATCTTCACTCGGAATGACGACGCTCATTGAACTCTCCTTTTCAACAACCTCGGGGGTTGGATGACGCTAAAGGAGGACGCGGGGTGGGTCTACTGTCAGAAATTACAGGTGTCGTTGGCAGGTGCGGGTTTTTTCCTACCAAAATGCGTGAGCGGGCTGACAGGTAATGCAGAACTGCTGATGGATATCGCGTGATACCTTCAATCGATTGAAGCCGTGAGCTTCTTGAGATGCTATTTTTAGCGCTACTTAAAGCACTTTAAAGAGCACTCTTATGGTCCATATCGTTCTTTCTGATGTAGTCGCGAGTATTTCTGAATTGAAAAAAAATCCAATGGGGACGGTGGCTGCCGGTGGCGGGAGGTCGGTAGCGATTCTTAATCGAAATGAACCCGCGTTTTATTGCGTACCTGCAAAGGAATACGAGGCAATGATGGCGCGCATTGAAGATCTGGAGCTGATTGCGCTTTGCAAGGAGCGAGAAAACGACCCGACCATAAGGGTGTCATTAGATGACCTATGAGCTGGAGTTTTCAGAAAAGGCTTGGAAAGAATGGGCTAAGTTGGGCTCAGGTCTGAAGGAGCAGTTCAAAAAAAAGCTCTCGGAGCGGCTGCTCAATCCCCATGTCTCTGCGGATCGCCTCAAAGGCTTGGGCAATGCATACAAAATCAAGCTTCGGAGTGCCGGTTATCGAATGGTTTACCGGGTAAAGGATGAAGTGTTGATTGTCACAGTGATAGCCATCGGTAAGAGAGAGGGAGGCGATATTTATGAAAACGCAGCAAGCGTTGAACAATCAGTCCTTAACCTAGGTCGCACCAAATCGACGCGCAATGACCCAATTGGGAACCTGCTACCCGCGTTCTGTTGCCAACGGTAGCGCCTGGCAGCGGCCACGCCCGGTGATACCTCGCCGCCTATCTTACGTATCTCGTTGATTCAAAAATCATTTCATTGCAGTGCAGATTCCTCGCGAATCCTGTGGCACACTTTCTGCTGTCTATTCCGTAGTAACAAACCGTGTTCCGGTATAGCGGAATAAAACAACCCTGGAGTGCTTGCCATGCATCGCCGACCTTCCTTGTTCAAAGCGTGTGTTTTTGTTCTCGCGGCTTCTTCCGCTGTCATGGGCATGTCCGCCCAGGCGGCTGACAGCAAGCTCGACAGTGTGCTGGCCCGGGGCAAATTGATTGTCGGCACCGGCAGCACCAATGCGCCGTGGCACTTCCAGGGCGCGGATGGCAAATTGCAGGGTTTTGATATCGACATCGCGCGGATCGTCGCCAAAGGTCTGTTCAACGACCCGAGCAAGGTCGAGTTCGTGGTGCAGTCGTCCGATGCGCGAATTCCCAACCTGCTCACCGACAAGGTCGACATGAGCTGCCAGTTCATCACCGTGACCGCCAGCCGTGCGCAGCAAGTCGCGTTCACGCTGCCGTACTACCGCGAAGGCGTTGGCCTGTTGCTGCCGAACAACAGCAAGTACAAGGAAATCGAAGACCTGCAAGCCGCTGGCGACGGCGTGACCGTGGCGGTGCTGCAAAACGTGTATGCCGAAGAACTGGTGCATCAGGCACTACCGAAAGCCAAGGTCGATCAGTACGACAGCGTTGACCTGATGTATCAGGCAGTGAACTCCGGCCGCGCCGATGCCGCCGCCACCGATCAGTCTTCGGTGAAATACCTGATGGTGCAGAACCCTGGCCGCTACCGCAGCCCGACCTATGCGTGGAGCCCGCAAACCTACGCATGTGCGGTGAAACGCGGCGATCAGGACTGGCTGAACTTCGTCAACACCGCGCTGCATGAAGCCATGACTGGCGTCGAGTTCCCGACCTACGCCGCCTCCTTCAAGCAATGGTTCGGCGTCGATCTGCCGTCGCCAGCCATCGGTTTCCCAGTCGAATTCAAATGATCCCGTGAGAGTGGGGCGATTGTCGTCGCCCCGCTCAAGGTACTGCTGACCATGAACTATCAGTTGAATTTTGCCGCCGTGTGGCGCGATTTCGACACCTTGCTGGCGGGGCTCGGTCTGGGCCTCGAACTGGCACTGGTGTCGATCGCCATCGGCTGCGTGATCGGCCTGCTGATGGCGTTTGCCTTGCTCTCAAAGCATCGCGCCTTGCGGGTGCTGGCCTCGGTGTACGTCACGGTGGTGCGTAACACGCCGATTCTGGTGTTGATTCTGTTGATCTACTTTGCACTGCCGAGCCTGGGGATCCGTCTGGACAAGATCCCCTCGTTCATCATTACGTTGTCGCTGTATGCCGGCGCGTACCTGACCGAAGTGTTTCGTGGCGGTTTGCTGAGCATTCCCAAAGGTCAGCGCGAAGCCGGGCTGGCGATCGGTCTCGGCGAATGGCAGGTCAAGGCCTACGTCACTGTGCCGGTGATGCTGCGCAACGTGCTGCCGGCGCTGTCGAACAACTTCATTTCACTGTTCAAGGACACTTCGCTGGCCGCTGCGATTGCGGTGCCGGAGCTGACCTATTACGCGCGCAAGATCAACGTCGAGAGCTACCGGGTGATCGAAACCTGGCTAGTGACCACGGCGCTGTATGTCGCGGCTTGTTACCTCATCGCCTTGCTGCTGCGTTACCTCGAGCAGCGTCTGGCAATTCGCCGATAGGAGCCTGCGATGTACGAATCTCCCAGTTGGTTACATGAATTGTGGGTCGCGCGCGAGCCGCTGTGGCAGGGTTTCCTGACCAGCGTGCAAGTGTCGGCCCTGGCGATTCTGCTCGGCACGATGGTTGGCGTGGTCGCCGGTCTGGTGCTGACTTACGGCAAGTTCTGGATGCGCGCGCCGTTCCGCTTTTACGTTGATCTGATTCGCGGCACGCCGGTGTTTGTGCTGGTGCTGGCCTGCTTCTATATGGCCCCGGCGCTGGGTTGGCAGATCAGTGCGTTTCAGGCGGGCGCCTTGGGGCTGACACTGTTCTGCGGCTCGCACGTCGCGGAAATTGTCCGTGGTGCGTTGCAAGCGCTGCCGCGCGGGCAGATGGAAGCGGGCAAAGCCATCGGCCTGACGTTTTATCAATCCCTCGGCTACGTGCTGTTGCCTCAGGCGCTGCGGCAGATCCTGCCGACCTGGGTCAACTCGTCCACCGAAATCGTTAAGGCCTCGACTTTGCTTTCGGTGATCGGCGTCGCCGAATTGCTGCTCAGCACTCAACAGATCATCGCCCGGAACTTCATGACCCTGCAGTTCTACCTGTTCGCCGGTTTTCTGTTCTTCGTCATCAACTACGGCATCGAATTACTCGGCCGGCACATTGAAAAACGGGTGGCCTTGCCATGACTGAAGCTCAAGTTTCCAACGTTGAAAACGTCCAGCCCCTGCTGGATATCCGTGGCCTGCACAAACAGTACGGCGCGGTCGAAGTACTCAAAGGTGTCGACCTGAGCATGCAGCGCGGCAACGTGGTGACGCTGATCGGTTCCAGCGGTTCGGGCAAGACCACGCTGCTGCGTTGCGTGAACATGCTCGAAGAGTTCCAGGGCGGGCAGATTCTGCTCGACGGCGAATCCATCGGCTATGACGAGACCAACGGCAAGCGTGTGCGTCATGCGGAAAAAGTCATCGCTCGGCATCGCGCGATGACGGGCATGGCTTTCCAGCAATTCAATCTGTTTCCGCATCTGACCGCGTTGCAGAACGTCACCCTCGGCTTGCTCAAGGTGAAGAAGATGCACAAGGACGAAGCCGTAGTGCTCGCCGAGAAATGGCTGGAGCGCGTCGGCCTGCTGGAGCGGCGCAATCACTTTCCCGGCCAGTTGTCCGGTGGTCAGCAACAGCGCGTGGCGATTGCCCGGGCGATCGCAATGAATCCGAGCCTGATGCTTTTCGATGAGGTCACTTCGGCGCTCGACCCGGAGCTGGTCGGCGAAGTGCTCAACGTGATCAAGGGTCTGGCCGAAGACGGCATGACCATGTTGCTGGTCACCCACGAGATGCGGTTCGCCTTCGAGGTTTCCGACAAGATCGTTTTCATGAATCAGGGGCGGATCGAAGAGCAGGGGCCTCCCAAGGACTTGTTCGAACGCCCGCAATCGCCGCGTCTGGCTGAGTTTCTGAAAAGCACGCGGTTCTGACTTTTCACTTTTGTAATCAGGAGAAATACCCATGAGCATTACTCGTTACGGCACCGGCAGCACCGCCGCTGGCGGCCAGCCACGTCCCTTCGCGCGCGCTGTTGAAGCGGATGGCTGGCTGCACGTTTCCGGGCAGGTGCCGGCGGTTGATGGCGAGATTATCGTTGGCGGCATCGTCGAGCAGACCCACCAGACCATGAAGAACCTGATCGCGATTCTCGAAGAGGCCGGTTATGGCCTGGAAGATGTCGTGCGTGCCGGCGTGTGGCTGGACGATCCACGGGATTTCAGCAGTTTCAACAAAGTGTTTGGTGAGTACTTCAAACCCGAGCACGCACCGGCGCGGGCCTGTGTGCAGGCGAGCATGATGGTCGACTGCAAGGTCGAGATCGACTGCATCGCGTACAAGAAAAAGGCTTGAAAATTGCTGCGTTGCTTAGGCCGCAGCCCCTCACCCTAACCCTCTCCCAAGGGAGAGGGGACTGATCTGCATCGATGCAGGTTTTGGCGGCTGATCACAACATGTGCATCGATACAGTCAGGCTCCCTCTCCCTCTGGGAGAGGGCGGGGGGTGAGGGCAGCAATCCAACTGACACAACCTCACGGGCCAGTTACCATCCGGCGACTTTGAATGGGAACCAATGAAATGACCGAAGACACCATCAAGCGCCGGGCACGCGGTCTGGACCGGGCGTTCGATATTCTCGATTTCCTCAAGGAGATCGGCCAGCCGTTGCGTCCGAACGACATCGCCAACGGCATCGGCAGCCCGAAATCCACGGTCTACGAACTGGTTGCCTCGTTGCTGGAACGACGGATTCTCGAGCCGGTGGGCAAGGACGGTCATGTCTATCTGGGGCGCCAGTTGTACTTCCTCGGTCAGGCGCATTTGCGTCATTTCGACCTCAGTCGCGAGGCCGATCACGCCTTGCAGGAAATCGTCAGCCAGACCCATGAAACCGCGCAAATGTGCCTGCTCAACGGGCGCAAATACACGGTGGCGTTGATGAAGGAGGGCGAGCGGCATTTCCGCATTTCCTCTGATATCGGTGAAAACGCGCCGATTCCGTGGACCGCTTCCGGGCGCTTGCTGCTGGCGCACTTGAGCGATCAACAGATCATCGACCTGATCGACGAAGGCGATTACATCCTGCCCGACGGCGAACGCCTGCCGCTGGAGCGCTTCCTGGCGGAAATCCGTCAGGCCGGCATCGACGGATTTTTCTCCTTCGACAGCGTCGCCGACACCTTTACCCATTGCTTCGCCGCCCCGGTCAAAGACCGTAACGGCGTGGCCATTTGCACCCTGTGCATCGTCGCTCCACGGGCCGATGCGAAGAACAATTACAACGACTATCGCCGGGTGCTGATCGAGAGCGCCAATAGCCTCGCCCGGCGCATCAACGAATAACCGCGGCTGCCTACGGCCGCGAAAGTGAGGAGTTCGACCATGACGACTGCCATCAATACTGCCGGGGAAAAAGGCGAAGCTGCCATCGGCGCGCACCTGGCGCGCGACGTCAGCCTGCCGGCGCTGGTGCTGCATCGCGAAGCGCTGGAGCACAACATCCGCTGGATGCAGAAGTTTGTCAGTGACAGCGGCGCACAACTTGCGCCTCACGGCAAAACCAGCATGACCCCGGCGCTGTTCAAGCGTCAGCTCGACGCCGGCGCGTGGGGCATCACTCTGGCCAGCGCCACGCAGACCCGGGCGGCCTATGCCCACGGCGTGCGTCGGGTGCTGATGGCCAATCAACTGGTCGGCACGCCGAACATGGCGTTGATTGCCGATCTGCTGGCTGATCCGTCTTTCGATTTCTATTGCATGGTCGATCACCCGGACAACGTCGCCGATCTCGGGGCGTTCTTCGCTTCACGTGGGGTGAAGCTGAACGTGATGATCGAGTACGGCGTGGTCGGTGGCCGTTGCGGTTGCCGCAGCGAGGAGGAAGTCATCGAATTGGCCAAGGCGATCAACGCACAGCCGGCGCTGGCCCTGACCGGTATCGAAGGTTACGAAGGGGTGATTCACGGCGATCACGCGGTCAGCGGGATTCGGCAGTTTGCTGCGTCGCTGGTGCGTCTGGCGGTGCAGTTGCAGGACAGCGGCGCGTTTGCCATCGGCAAGCCGATCATTACCGCGTCGGGCTCGGCGTGGTACGACCTGATTGCCGAATCGTTCGAAGCGCAGAACGCCGGCGGGCGGTTCCTCAGCGTGTTGCGTCCGGGCAGTTATGTGGCGCACGACCACGGCATCTATAAAGAAGCGCAGTGCTGCGTGCTCGACCGCCGCAGTGATCTGCACGAAGGTTTACGCCCGGCGCTGGAAGTCTGGGCGCATGTGCAGTCGCTGCCGGAAGCGGGTTTTGCGGTGATTGCACTGGGTAAGCGTGATGTCGCTTACGACGCTGGCTTGCCGGTGCCGTTGTTGCGCTACAAGGCGGGTGTGGTGCCGGCGGTGGGCGACGATGTCGGTGCCTGCAAGGTGACGGCGGTGATGGATCAGCATGCCTTCATGAGCGTGGCGCCGGGCGTTGAATTGCGGGTTGGCGACATCATTTCCTTTGGGACTTCGCACCCGTGCCTGACGTTTGACAAGTGGCGAGTGGGCTTGCTGGTGGATGAGCAGTTGTCGGTGATCGAAAGTATGGAAACCTGTTTCTAAGGCGTGAGACCGAGTCGCGGCCTTCGCGAGCAAGCTCGCTCCCACACTTGGAATGCATTCTCCTGTGGGAGCGAGCTTGCTCGCGAAGGCGCCAGTCCAGACACCTGCGAATCAACAGAGACACCACAAGATGAACACCCTCAGCCCCTTGGGCCCGAACACCCCGCGCATCGCCCTGATCGGCGAATGCATGATCGAACTCCAGCAGCGCGCCGACGGCAGCCTGCAACAGAGCTTCGGCGGCGACACGCTCAACACGGCGGTTTACCTGTCGCGCGCCATGGGCGACAAGGCGCAGGTCGATTACGTCACCGCGTTGGGCGATGACAGTTTCAGCGATGCCATGTGCGCGATCTGGACCAGCGAAGGCATCGGCCTCGAACGGGTGCAGCGCCTGCCCGGACGCTTGCCCGGCCTGTATTGCATTCAGACCGACGCCAATGGCGAGCGGCGTTTCCTTTACTGGCGCAACGAAGCGGCGGTGCGCGATTGCTTCACCACACCGGCCGCCGAGCCGATTCTGGCGGCATTGCCCGACTATGACGTGCTGTATTTCAGCGGCATCACCCTCGCGGTGCTGGGTGCGTTCGGTCGCGAGAAATTGATCCAGACGCTGATCGAAGCCCGGCAACGTGACGCCCGCATCGTCTTCGACAACAACTACCGGCCACGTCTGTGGGCCTCACGGGAAGACGCGCAGGCGGCTTATCGCAGTGTCTTGCCGTATGTCGATCTGGCGTTGCTGACGGTCGATGACGAGCAGGCATTGTTCGGTTATGTCGATGACGCTGCCGTGTTCGAGGCGTATGCGCAGATCGGCACGCCGGAAGTGGTCCTCAAGCGTGGCGCCGAGGCGTGTCTGATTCGTTGTGATGGACAGACGTTTGAGGTGCCGGCGCAGAAGGTTGCGAAGGTTGTCGACACAACGGCGGCGGGGGATTCGTTCAGTGCCGCGTATCTGGCCAGTCGTTTACTCGGCGGCAGCCCGGTCGAAGCTGCCGAGGCCGGGCATCAATTGGCCAGCCAAGTGATCCAGGTCCCCGGCGCCCTGATCCCCAAACAAGCGAAGCAATAACCCATGTAGGAGCTGCCGAAGGCTCGGGCCGCGATCGGACGATCTGTTGATGTTGATCCTGATTTTTAACAACAGGATCAACAGATCGTCCGATCGCGGCCCGAGCCTGCGGCAGCTCCTACATGGAGTTGTCAGTCGCGGTAGAACACTTGCACCAGGTGGTAACCGAACTTGCTCTTGATCGGCCCATGCACGGTGCGCAGCGGTTTTTTGAAAATCACCGCATCAATCGCGCCGACCATCTGCCCCGGCCGCACTTCACCCAGATCGCCGCCGCGTTTGCCGGACGGGCAGGTCGAAAATTTCTTGGCGAGGACATCGAACGCTTCACCCTTGGCGATGCGCTGTTTGAGCTGTTCGGCCTCTTCGGCGGTTTTCACCAGAATGTGGCGGGCTTGGGCTTTCATCTTGCGGTACCTGATAACGGGGTGACGGCGGGGCGCGGATTATGCCTCAAGTCACGGCTTTTGACTGATCATCGTGCGGATCTTGTTCGCCAGCAGCTCAATCGCAAACGGTTTGGCGACCATGTCCATGCCGTCTTCGAGAAAGCCCTGACGTTCGGCAGCCTTCTGCGCGTAACCGGTCATGAACAATATTTTCAGGCCTGGGCGATGCTGGCGGGCGATCTCCGCCAGTTGCCGGCCATTCATGCCCGGCAGACCGACATCCGTGACCAGCAGGTCGACGCGCAGATCCGACTCCAATAGCGGCAAAGCGCTTTTTGCGTCTACGGCTTCAAAGGCCTGATATCCCAATTCCCGGAGCAGGTCGAGCACCAGCATGCGCACCGCCGGATCGTCCTCGACCACCATCACGGTTTCACCGGTCGCCGACGGCACTGGCTGCCGGACCGGAGCAACGGCCGGTTGCTCCCGCTCCAGGCTATGCAGGCGCGGCAAGTACAGGCGCACGCAAGTGCCTTGCCCCGGCAGACTGTCGAGGCTCACATGCCCACCCGATTGCTGGGCAAATCCGTAAATCATCGACAAGCCAAGGCCGGTGCCCTGACCGATCGGTTTGGTGGTGAAGAACGGATCGAAGGCCTTGGCCCTGACCGACGGCGTCATGCCCGTGCCGTTATCGCTGACCGCGAGCATCAGGTAATCACCAGCCTTGACCGGCTCCAGCGTGGTGATGTCGCTGCCATCAAGGTAGACGTTGGCGGTTTCGATCAACAGCTCACCGCCCTCAGGCATCGCGTCACGCGCATTGATCACCAGGTTGAGCAGGGCGTTTTCCAACTGGCTGACGTCGGTGCTGACCGGCCAGAGGTCAGCGGCCAGACGCAACTTCAGTTCGATCGGATCGCCCTTGGTCCGGCGGATCAGATCTTCCAGTGAATGAATCAGCTCATTGACGTTGAGCTGCTTGCGATCCAGCGACTGGCGTCGTGAAAACGCCAGCAGACGGTGGGTCAAAGCGGCCGCGCGATTGGCAGACGACACCGCTGCTTCGGTAAAGCGGCCGATCTCGTCGGCGCGGCCATCGGCAATGTAGCGCTGCATCAAATCGAGGCTGCCGATGATTCCGGTGAGCATGTTGTTGAAGTCATGGGCGATGCCGCCGGTAAGTTGGCCGACCGCTTCCATTTTTTGCGCATGGCGCAAGGCATCCTCGGCGCGTTCGCGTTCGAACATTTCGTTCTGCAAACGCTGATTGGCCTGCGCCAGTTGCTCGGTGCGGGCGCTGACCCGTTCTTCGAGGGTTTCATTGAGGTTGCGCAGGGCTTCTTCGGTTTTCTTGCGCTCGGTTTCATCGATCACGAAGATGTAGAAACCATTGACCGCGCCGTCCGCGCCGTGGCGCGGCAAGTAGTTCATCAAGGCGTGACGATTGCTGCCGTCGCGGTGCGTGGTGTACAGGCTGAACGAACAGGATCTGCCGGCCAGCGCTTCGGCAATGTACGGCGCGCGCAGGAAGTAGGCTTCCTCGCCGATGACGTCGCGAATGGTTCGACCATAGAGTTCTTGCGGGGTCAGGCCGTACCAGTCCAGATAGGCTGCGTTGTTCAGCCGGAAGCGTTCTTCGCGGTCGACATAGCTGATCAGGATCGGCATCGCGTTGATGATCAGCTGCAATTCCGTCTGGCTCTGGCGCAACGCCTGCTCGGTGTGTTTGCGCTCGGTCAGGTCCAGCGCGGCGCCAAGAAAGCGCACTGGCCGGCCATGATGATCCTTGTAGCAGCGGCCTCGGGCAAATACCCAGCGCAACTCACCATCGGGCCTCAGCAGGCGATACTCCTCGGCGTACTCGGTGCCGTGGGTGATGCAGTGTTTGATGCTGCGCGCGATCATCGCGCGGTCTTCAGGGTGCACGCCTTGCAGATAGTCGCTGATTGGCAACTGATCGGCGAGTGCCGGATCGACACCGTGCAACTGCGCGAAGTGCGCATCAGCGATGAAACGGTCTTCGCCGATGTCCCAATCCCAGGTGCCGACTGCGTCAGTGGCGGCCAGCGCCAATTGCAGGCGTTCCTCGGATTCGCGCTGGGCCTTGAGGCTGTCTTCCGAACGTTGTTTCAGTTCGAGGGCGATCCGTCGCCGTTCATTGGTTTCGATGGCGGTGACCAGAATGCCGGCCACTTGCGCGGTTTCATCGCGGATCGGGCTGTAGGTCAAGTCCAGCCAGAAGTCGGATTCTTGCCCTTCACGTTGCAGGGTAAAGCGTCGCTCGCTGTAGGTGCGCACCTGACCTTGTAGGACGGCGCTGTAAATCGGGTCGGTAAAGTCTCGAAGTTCAGGCCATACAAGGTGTGCCGGTTGTCCGAAAGCGTGCGGATGCTTGTTGCCGGCGAGCATGGCGAAGCCGTTGTTGTAGATCTGCGTGAGCTGCGGGCCCCAGAGCAACAGCATCGGCATTGGCGAGTGCAGCACGATGTCCACCGCGGTGCGCAGGCTTTGTGGCCAGGCACTGGCATCGCCCAGCGGGCTACGGCTCCAATCGGTGCGGGCGATCAGCGCCTGCGCATCGTCGTGGGTGGGTACGGCATTCATCACGTCTGTCCTGCGTGTCGTTCGTTAAGCGGCGTCTACTATCCTTCAGGACGGTAGACGCTCAATGTACTGCTGCGTCACGGCAGCAGGGCATGTCTGAATTCAGGAAGCTTCGCGGGTGCTTGTGGCCATGGAAATCGATGCACTGTTAACACGTTTTGCCGGGCAGCACGGCTCGGACCTGTTCTTGTCCACGGGAGCGCCGCCCAGTGCGCGTTTCCAGGGAGTACTGACGCCGCTGAGTGAGCAGCCGTTCAAACCCGGTGAGGTCGCGATCATCGCCAATTCACTGATGGACGCCGAGCAGCGCCAGGAGTTCGACCGCGATCTGGAAATGAACCTGGCGATCTCGCGCGCCGGCATCGGACGTTTTCGGGTCAACCTGTTCAAACAGCGCAATGACGTGTCGATTGTAATCCGCAATGTCAAACTCGACATTCCTCGTTTTGAGGAACTCAAGCTGCCGCCGGTGCTGCTCGATGCGGTGATGCTCAAGCAGGGGCTGATCCTGTTCGTCGGCGCCACCGATTCCGGCAAGTCGACGTCGCTGGCGGCGCTGATCGATCATCGCAATCGTCACAGCAGCGGGCATATCGTGACCATTGAAGACCCGATCGAGTACATCCACCGGCACCAGCGGTCGATCATCAACCAGCGTGAAGTCGGTGTCGACACACGCAGTTTTCATGCAGCACTGAAAAACACCCTGCGTCAGGCGCCGGACGTGGTGCTGATCGGTGAAATCCGCGACCGCGACACCATGGAGCATGCGCTGGCATTTGCCGAAACCGGTCATCTGGTGCTGTCGACCCTGCACGCGAACAACGCCAATCAGGCGCTCGAGCGAATCATCAACCTGTTTGCCGAGGAGCGCCGGCCGCAGTTGTTGCACGCCTTGGGCAACAACCTCAAAGCCTTTGTTTCTCAACGCCTGGTGCGCACGCTGGATGGGCAGCGGCGGGCTGCCGTCGAGGTGCTGCTGGGCACACCGACCATCGGCGACCTGATCCGGCGCAATGAGTTGGGCGAACTCAAGGGCATCATGGAAAAATCCACCGAGCTCGGCATGCAGACGTTCGACGGCGCGCTGCACGCGTTGGTGCTGGAGGGCGCGATCAGCGAAGACGAGGCGCTCAAGCATGCCGACTCGGTGAACAACCTGCGCCTGCGCTTGAAATTGCAGGCCGATGCCGTCCCGGCGCCACCCACCTCGGGTGAGTGGGGCCTGATGGATTGAGTGGACTCAGTCGTTGAGTTCGGCACGCTGGCGAAACTGTTCCAGCGCCTCGGGATTGGCCAGCGCGTCGGTGTTCTTGACCTTCTCGCCGTGCACCACATTACGTACCGCCAGTTCGACGACTTTGCCGCTGATCGTGCGCGGAATGTCGCTGACCGCGACAATCTTCGCCGGCACATGCCGGGGCGTGGTGTTGGCGCGGATGACCTGACGAATCTGCTGTTGCAGGGCTTCGTCGAGGGTTACGCCGTCTGCCAGGCGCACGAACAACACCACGCGCACGTCATCCTGCCATTGCTGACCGATGGCCACGCTGTCCAGCACTTGCGGGATTTTGTCGACCTGACGATAGATCTCTGCGGTGCCGATGCGCACGCCACCGGGGTTGAGCACGGCATCCGAGCGGCCGTGAATCATCATGCTGCCGTGATGCAGTTGTTCGGCGTAATCGCCCTGCGCCCAGACCCCGGGAAACAGGCTGAAATAGGATTGCTGCAGTTTGCTGCCATCCGGGTCATTCCACAGGCCGATCGGCATCGCCGGGAAATGTCGAGTGCAGACCAGTTCACCTTTCTCGCCAATCACCGGTTGGCCGGCGTCGTTCCAGACTTCAACGGCCATGCCCAGGCTTTTGCCCATGATTTCGCCACGACGCACCGCTGACAGCGGATTGCCGTTGACGAAGCACGAGACGATATCGGTGCCGCCGGACATCGACGCCAGGCACACGTCGGCTTTGACGTCGCGGTAGACGAAGTCATAACTTTGCGGCGACAGCGCCGAACCGGTGCACAGCAGGGTTTTCAGGCTGCGCAGATCATGGCTGTCGCGCGGTTTGCTGCCGTGGCTTTCCAGGGTTGCGAGATACTTCGGACTGGTGCCGAACACGCTGATGCGTTCATCGTCGATCAGATCGAGCAGACGTTGGTGATCCGGGTAGAACGGCGAGCCGTCGTACAGCACGATCGCGCTGCCGACCGCGAGGGCTGACACCAGCCAGTTCCACATCATCCAGCCACATGTGGTGTAGTAGAACAACCGCTCGCCGGGGCCAAGATCACAATGCAGGCCGTGCTCCTTGACGTGTTGCAACAGCACGCCGCCGGTGCTGTGAACGATGCATTTCGGCACGCCGGTGGTACCACTCGAATACAGCACGTAGAGCGGATGATTGAACGCCACCGGGACGAAATCCGGATCGCCGCCGGGTTGATAAAAGTCATCCCACAGCGTCACTTCGGCGCGCGTCCGGTAATCCGCGATGTGCGCTTGCGGGCGGGCGTAAGGCACGACGATCAACTGCTTCAGTGTTGGCAGGCGTTGGAGAATTTCATTGAGCTTGCTGGTCTGGTCGATCTCCTTGCCGGCATAGCGATAGCCGGCGCAGGTGATCAGCACCTTCGGCTCGATCTGACCGAAACGGTCGATGACGCCATGCGTGCCAAAATCCGGCGAAGAACACGACCAGATCGCGCCGAGGCTGGTGGTCGCCAGCATGGCCACCAGTGTCTGCCAGGTATTCGGCATGCACGCGGCCACTCGATCGCCGAGGCTGACGCCGCAAGCCTGCAAACTGGCTTGGAAGCCGGCGACGTGTTCGGCCAACTCGGCCCAGCTCAGTTGTTCGCGCTGACCGTTTTCTGCCACAGAAATGACTGCCACGGCATCGTCACGCCGGCGCAGCAGGTGTTCAGCGAAGTTCAAGGTGGCGCCGGGAAACCATTCGGCGCTGGGCATTTGTGCGCCTTCACGCAATACCGCATCAGGTTGAGTGTGAAAGCGGATGTCGAAGAAATCGACGATGTCCTGCCAGAATTGCGCACGCTGCTCGATGCTCCATTGGTGCAGGGCAGGGTAGTCGTCGAGCTTCAGCGCATGACGCTGATTGACCGCGCGCCGGAACGTGTCCATGCGCGAGTGGGCGATGCGGTTGGCGTCGGGTTGCCAGAGGATGTCGGACATTGTGTGCCTCTTGTTTTAGCTTCAGATCCAGACACGGGCAGCCACACTCCACAGGTTGTCAGCAGGTCTTGATATCACCCTGTACCTGTGGGTGCGTGGCTTGCCCGCGATGAACGATAACGCGGTCTCTCAATGGACTACTGCGCCAACCACCCACCGTCAATGTTCCACGCCGCGCCCCGTACCTGGCTACCCGCCTCACTGCACAGAAACAACACCAACTCGCCCAAATGCTGCGGCGTGACGAACTCCAGCGACGGCTGCTTCTCAGCCAGCAGGTCATGCTGCGCCTGCTGCGGATCGATACCCTTGGCGGCGCGATCATCGATCTGCTTCTGCACCAGCGGCGTCAACACCCAGCCCGGGCAGATCGCGTTGCACGTGACATTGCTGGTCGCGGTTTCCAGGCCGACCACTTTGGTCAAACCGATCACCCCGTGTTTGGCCGCGACATACGCAGCCTTGCCGGTCGAACCGACCTGACCGTGCACGGAGGCAATGTTGATGATCCGCCCCCAACCTTTTGCGCGCATACCCGGCAGGCTCAAGCGCGTGCTGTGAAACACCGACGACAGGTTGATCGCAATGATCGAATCCCAGCGCTCGACCGGAAACTCTTCGACGGCGGCGACATGCTGAATGCCGGCGTTATTGACCAGAATATCGACGCCGCCGAACTCGCGCTCCGCGTAGGCGATCATCTCGGCAATCTGCGCCGGGTCGCTGACATCGGCCGGATGATGGCCGACCTTGCCGCCGAACTGGCCGACTTCGGCGATGACGCTCGACGCGTCGCCAAAACCGTTGAGGATCAGGTTGGCACCAGCCTTGGCCAGACTCAATGCGATACCCAGGCCGATGCCGCTGGTGGAGCCGGTAACCAGTGCGGTCTTGCCGGAAAGAGTGGTCATGAATACCTCACACAATGCCAGTGGCGTAGAAAGTGCCGATCACTACGAAAACCGCGAGGGTCTTGATCAGCGTAATACAGAAAATGTCTTTATAGGCTTCGCGGTGGGTCAGGCCGGTGACCGCGAGCAGAGTAATAACCGCGCCGTTATGCGGCAGGGTATCCATGCCGCCACTGGCCATCGCCGCGACACGGTGCAGCACTTCCAATGGAATGTTCGCGGCGTGCGCGGCGCTGATGAACTGCTCGGACATCGCCGCCAGCGCAATGCTCATGCCGCCCGATGCCGAACCGGTGATGCCGGCCAGCAGCGTCACGGTGATCGCTTCGTTGACCAGTGGATTGGGGATTTGCTTGAGCCAGTCGGCCAGCACCAGAAAGCCCGGCAGCGAAGCGATGACCGCACCGAAACCATATTCCGAGGCCGTGTTCATTGCCGCCAGCAACGCACCGCTGACCGCACTTTTGCTGCCTTCGGCCAATTTGCTGCGAATCGCCTTGAAGCCAAACACCAGCACCATGAGGATGCCGATCAACAGCGCTGCCTGCACCGCCCAGATCGCCGTGAGTTTGGCGATTTCGGTGGTGACCGGCGTGGCCATGCCCGGCAACGCGAGGCTGTGGGACTTGCCGTACCACTGCGGAATCCACTGGGTGAACAGCAGGTTCATGATGCCCACCGCCAGCAACGGCGAAAGGGCGATCCACGGGTTCGGCAGCTTGAGATCTTCAGCGGTTTCCGGCTCGTTGCGCAGTTCGGTCCCGTAGCCTTCACCGGCACGCTGCGCCTTGTTGCGCTGGCGTTGCAGGAACAGCATGCCAGTGCAGAAGACGAAAATCGTGCCGATCACACCCAGCCACGGCGCCGCCCAGGCGGTGGTGTTGAAGAAAGTGCTGGGGATGATGTTCTGGATCTGCGGAGTGCCGGGCAGGGCATCCATGGTGAACGAAAACGCACCGAGGGCGATGGTCGCCGGGATCAGGCGCTTGGGAATATTGCTCTGGCGGAACATTTCGGCGGCAAACGGATACACCGCAAACACCACGACAAACAGCGATACGCCACCGTAGGTAAGCAGGGCGCAAACCAGCACGATTACCAGCATCGCCTGTTTGGTGCCGAGCAGACGAATGGCCGCCGCAACAATCGAGCGCGAGAAACCCGACAGCTCAATGAGCTTGCCGAACACCGCACCGAGCAGGAATACCGGGAAATACAATTTGATGAACCCGACCATTTTCTCCATGAACACCCCGGTGAAGGCGGGGGCGACGGCAGAAGGATCGGTCAGCAGCACGGCGCCGAGGGCGGCGATCGGAGCAAAGAGAATAACGCTGTAGCCACGGTAGGCCGCCAGCATCAGCAGCGCGAGGGCTGCCAAGGCAATGATCACACTCATGGTGTGTCTCTCCAGAGTTGTTATTTTTGTGGTTGAAACGGGTGTGGGGGAGGCTATAGCGAGATTTGTGCCAGAAGCTTAACGTGCTGATTTATATGAGTTTAGATAGATTTTTGTGAAGGTTGTTTTGATGATCTGTCTCCGTTTTGAGACTGTGGCTTCAGATCAAAAGATCGCAGCCTTCGGCAGCTCCTACATTGGGGTGTGTGAAGCCCTGTAGGAGCTGCCGAAGGCTGCGATCTTTTGATCCTGAAATGCTCAATCTCAAATCAGAGATCAGGTCTCGTTATTGAGACTCAGCAATCCCCAACGCAACCATTTTCTTATACAGCGTCGACCGCCCAAGCCCCAACCTCACCGCCGCTTCCGGCACTTTCCCCGCGCACTGCGCCAGCGTCGACTGGATCAACTGCCGATCAAAGCGCTCTCGCGCCTGTGCATAGGTTTCCACTGGCGCCGCTGCAATCACCGGCGTAGAGGTCCGCTCAACCTGAGTCAATGTGCCGATCGCCGCGCGAAGATCGCTCTCGGTCAGCATCAGGTCATCGCTGAGCAATGCCGCCCGTTCCAGTACATTGCGCAACTCGCGGATGTTCCCCGGCCAGGCATGCTGGCCGAGCAATGCCAGCGCGTCGCGGTGCAACTCGTGCTGGCTGCGCAGTTCTTCGAGGATCGCTTCGCTGAGCGCCGGCAGATCGTCGAGGCGCTCGCGCAACGGCGGCACCTGGATCGGTAGCACGTTGAGGCGGTAATACAGGTCAGCGCGGAATTCGCCGCGTTTAATCGCGGCTTGCAGATCAGTCGACGTCGCAGCAATCACGCGTACATCGCTCTGGATCACTTCGTTGGAGCCGACCGGTTCGAACTCTTTTTCCTGCAGTACGCGCAACAGTTTGCTTTGCAGCGGCAGCGGCATGTCGCCGATCTCGTCGAGAAACAACGTACCGCCCTGAGCAATCTGCAGTTTGCCGGTGCGGCCCTTGCGGTCGGCGCCGGTAAACGCGCCCGGTGCGGTGCCGAAGAACTCCGCTTCCAGCAATGCCTCGGGAATCGCCGCGCTGTTGATGCTGACGAAGGCTTTGTGCGCCCGTGGCGAAGCGCTGTGGATCGCTTGCGCGAGCAACTCCTTGCCAGTGCCGGTTTCTCCGAGCAGCAAAACCGGCGAATCGGCGCTGGCACTGCGCCGCGCCCGCCGTTTGACTTCGAGGCTGGCCGCACTGGTGCCGATGAAGTGCGCGAAGTTGTATTTGGTCTGGCGGGCGCGCAGCAGTGAACGGGTCGAGGCCAGTTCTTCCTGCATGCTCAGGTAGCGCTTGAGCATCGGCGACAGGGTGCGCAATTCATCGAACAGAGCAAAACCAATCGCGCCGATGACGCTGCCGGCATCGTCGTGGATCGGCAGGCGCATCACCACCAGCGGCTCTTTCGGCGTGTCCTGCATGTCCAGCAGAATCGGCCGTCCGGTGCGCACCACGTCACGCAGCAGGCTGCCGGGGATCACGCTTTCGCAGGGTTTGCCGATCGCCCCGGCAGCGGACTCGAGACCGAAGCGCCGGGCATAACGCTCGTTCATCCAGACGATATTGGCGTCACGATCGACAATCACCGTGCCTTCGCTCGATTGCTCGATGATCTCGAACAGCGAGCGGATCGCCAGGGTACGCACCCGTTGGTAGTCCTTGAGGCTTTCGGTGGTGTTCATGTGCAGGCAGGTCCGGAATTCGGGTTGTTTATGGGGGGCTCATCGCGGGCTTGCTCGCGAAGGCCGCGACTCGGTTCCAGGTCGAACAGCGATTATGCCTACCGCTGATGCGCCGCCGCCAACAGCTCTTGGGTATATGGATGCTGTGGCGCCTCGAACACCTCGTGACTGGCGCCGCGCTCGACCACTTTGCCGTCCTTGATCACGATCATGTCGTGGGCGAGGGCGCGTACCACCGCCAGGTCGTGGCTGATGAACAGATACGTCAGGCCATGCTTTTCCTGAAGATCACGAAGCAGGGCGACCACTTGTTTCTGCACGGTGCGATCGAGCGCCGAAGTCGGTTCGTCGAGCAGGATCAGCGCCGGTTTCAGCACCAGGGCGCGGGCGATTGCAATGCGTTGGCGCTGGCCGCCGGAAAATTCGTGCGGGTAGCGATGGCGGCTTTCCGGGTCGAGGCCGACTTCCTTGAGGACGCGGATCACTTGCGCATCACACTCATCGGCCGTCGATTCGCAATGCACTTCGAGGCCTTCGCTGATGATCTGCGCCACCGACATGCGCGGGCTGAGGCTGCCGAACGGGTCCTGAAACACCACCTGCATCTGTCGCCGCCAGGGCCGCAGTTGTTTCTGGTTCAAACCGTCGAGTGCGCTGCCCTGGAAACGGATACTGCCCTCGGAATCGAGCAGGCGCAGGATCGCCTGACCCAATGTCGATTTGCCCGAACCGGATTCACCGACGATGCCCAAGGTCTTGCCGCGCTGGATGCTCAGGCTGATGCCATCGACCGCACGCAGGTATTGCTTGCGCTGAAACAGCCCGCCACCGATGACAAACTCGACCTTAAGGTCATCGACTTGCAGGACATTCTCACGCTCATCGCGGGGCAACGCTTCACCCTCGGGCTCGGCATTGAGCAGCACGCAGCTGTAAGGGTGTTTCGGCTCGGTAAACAGCGTTTCGCACGGCGCCTGCTCGACAATCTGCCCGGCCTTCATCACGCACACCCGCTGAGCAATGCTGCGCACCAGATTGAGGTCGTGACTGATCAACAGCAGGGACATGCCTAAACGTTGTTGCAAGGATTTGAGCAGCAGCAGGATCTTGCGCTGCACCGTCACATCGAGTGCGGTGGTCGGCTCGTCGGCAATCAGCAGTTCCGGCTCGCAGGCCAACGCCATCGCGATCATCACGCGTTGCCGTTGCCCGCCGGACAGTTGATGCGGATACGCCTTGAGCCGCTCCTCGGGTTTCTGGATGCCGACCAGTCCGAGCAATTCAAGGATGCGCAGCTGCGCTGCTTTACCGCCGAGGCCACGGTGCAGCAGCAAGGTTTCGCCGATCTGTTTCTCGATGGTGTGCAGCGGGTTGAGTGAAGTCATCGGCTCTTGGAAGATCATCGCGATGCGGTTACCACGCAATTCACGCAACACTTTCGGATCGGCGCCGACCAGTTCCTGGCCGCGATAACGAATGCTGCCCGTGGTTTGCGCGTCGCTTTCGGGCAGCAATTGCAGGATCGAATGCGCAGTCACCGATTTGCCCGAACCTGATTCGCCGACCAGCGCGAGGCACTCGCCGGGGCGAATATCCAGGCACAGGTCGCGCACTACGTTCTGGCCATGGAAAGCGACATTGAGGTTACGAATTTCAATCAGGTTTTCAGTCATGGTCACGCTTCAGGATCGTGGGTCGAACGCGTCACGCAACGCTTCGCCGATGAACACCAGTAAGGAAAGGATCAGCGCCAGGGTGAAAAACGCGGTCAAGCCAAGCCAGGGTGCCTGCAGGTTCTGCTTGCCCTGACCGATCAGCTCGCCCAGCGAAGCGCTGCCGGCGGGCATGCCGAAACCAAGGAAATCCAGTGCCGTCAGGGTCGAGATCGCCCCCGTGAGGATAAACGGCAGATAACTCAGCGTTGCGTTCATGGCATTCGGCAGGATGTGCCGGACAATCACTTTGCGGTCAGTCAGGCCCAACGCGCGCGCGGCTTTGACGTATTCCAGGTTGCGCCCACGGAGGAATTCGGCACGCACCACATCGACCAGCGCCAACCAGGAAAACAGCGCCATGATCCCCAGCAGCCACCAGAAATTCGGCTCGACGAAGCCCGAGAGGATGATCAGCAGGTAGAGCACCGGCAAGCCTGACCAGACCTCGAGCAAACGTTGCCCGAGCAGGTCGACCCAGCCGCCGTAATAGCCCTGCAAAGCGCCGGCCGCAATGCCGATCAGCGCACTGACAAACGTCAACATCAACGCGAACAGAATCGATACCCGGGCACCGAAAATCACCCGCGCCAACACGTCGCGCGCCTGATCGTCAGTGCCCAGCCAGTTGACGCCTGTGGGCGGGCTTGGCGCCGGCTTGTTGAGGTCGTAGTTCGGCGTGTCGTCACTGAACGGGATCGGCGGAAACAACAGCCAGCCGCCGTCCTTGCGAATCAGGTTCTGCACATAGTCGCTGCGGTAATCGGCCTGGAACGGCAGTTGCCCGCCGAACTCCTGTTCGGTGTGGCGCTTGAACACCGGGAAATACCACTGGCCCTGATAACTGACCATCAGCGGCTTGTCGTTGGCGATCAATTCGCCGCCCAGCGTCAGCATGAACAAACCGATAAACAGCCACAACGACCACCAGCCTCTGCGGTTTTTCTTGAAGCGTTCGAAACGCCTGCGGCCCAACGGCGAGAGCTTGAACATCAGGCATTCCTCGCGGCGAAGTCGATACGCGGGTCGACGAAGGTGTAGCAGAGGTCGCCGATCAGTTTTATCAGCAGCCCGAACAGAGTGAAGATGAATAGCGAACCGAACACCACCGGGTAATCCCGCGATACCGCCGCCTCGTAACTCATGCGTCCGAGGCCGTCGAGCGAGAAGATCACTTCGATCAGCAACGAGCCGGCAAAGAACACGCTGATGAACGCCTGCGGAATGCCCGAGACCACCAGCAACATCGCGTTGCGAAACACATGGCCGTAGAGCACGCGGCGCTCGCTCAAGCCTTTGGCGCGCGCCGTGACCACATACTGGCGGGTGATTTCATTGAGGAACGAGTTTTTGGTGAGGATCGTCAGTGTCGCGAAACCGCCGATGACCAGCGCGGTCACCGGCAGCACCAGGTGCCAGAAGTAGTCGGCGATCTTGCCCAGGGTCGACAGCGAATCAAAGTTGTCCGAGACCAGTCCGCGCACCGGGAACCAGTTCAACGACGTACCGCCGGCAAACACCACGATCAGGAACATCGCAAACAGGAACGCCGGCATCGCGTAGCCGATGATGATCGCCGTACTGCTCCAGATGTCGAAATGGCTGCCGTGGTGCACGGCTTTGCGGATGCCCAGCGGGATCGACACCAGATACGTGATCAGCGTCGCCCAGAGCCCGAGGGAAATGGTCACCGGCATTTTTTCGAGGATCAGGTCGGTGACCGTGGCGCCTCTGAAGAAGCTTTTGCCGAAATCGAGTTGCGCGTAGTTTTTCAGCATCAGCCACAAGCGTTCGTGGGCCGGCTTGTCGAAACCGTACTGTTTTTCGATGTCCTTGATCAGTTGCGGGTCGAGGCCACGGCTGGCGCGCGAAGTGCTGCTCATGGTTTCGCTCGAGCCGCCGCCGACATTGCCGCCGCCGATTCCTTGCAAATGCGCAATCGCCTGTTCTACCGGGCCACCCGGCGCGGCCTGGATGATGACGAAATTGACCAGCAGGATAATCACCAGCGTCGGAACGATCAGCAGCAGGCGCCGCAGTATGTAACCCCACATCAGCGCGGCCCTCCGGGTCTGCTTCGACTGATTTTTTCAGCGGTCATCTGTTGATTGGTCAGCGCCGTGGGGCTGATTTCCCACCAGCTGTCGATGGCCTCGTCGTTGCTGGCTTGAACCGTCGGTATGCCGAACCGGTTCCACCAGACGGTCGACGTGCCCGGCGGGTAGTAATTGGGAATCCAGTAGTAATTCCATTGCAGCACCCGGTCGAGGGCATGCGCGTAATGCAGCATGTCCGATTGGGTCGAGGCGCGAATCAGACCATTGATCAACGTATCGACTGCCGGATTTTTCAGCACCATGTAGTTGTTGGCGCCCGGGTCGTTGGCGGACGCGGAGCCGAAATAGTTGAGCAACTCACCGCCCGGAGAGGTGGTGACCGGATAACCGGTGACGATCATGTCGTAGTCGCGGCTCATCATGCGGTTGACGTACTGCGAAGAGTCGATCCGGCGGATGTTGAGGTCAATGCCGATCTGTTTCAGCGTGCGCTTGTACGGCAGCAGCAGGCGATCCATGCCGTTCTGGCTGACCAGAAACGTGAAACTCAGCGGCTCACCTTCGGCATTCACCAGTCGATCGCCATCCGGTTTCCAGCCGGCCTGCTCAAGCAATTCCAGGGCTTGCAGTTGCTTGTCACGGATGATGCCGCTGCCATCGGTTTTCGGCGCTTCGAAGACTTTCTTGAAGACTTCGTCGGGGATCTGCCCACGCAGCGGTTCAAGGATTTTCAACTCGGCGGCATCGGGTAACTCCCGCGCCGCAAGGTCGGTGTTGGAAAAGTAGCTTTGCTGGCGGATGTACAGGTTGCGCATCATCTGCCGGTTGCTCCACTCGAAATCCCAGAGCATGGCCAGCGCCTGACGCACACGACGGTCCTGGAACATCGGTTTCTGCAGATTGAATACAAAACCCTGGGCCGATTGCGGTGCTTCGGTGGCCAGGTGGGCTTTTTGCAAGCGCCCGTCACTCAACGCCGGGCTGTCGTAGCCGATCGAGTAACCGGTGGCGGAGAACTCGCGGTTGTAGTCATAGGCGCCGCCGCGCAGCACTTGGCGGGCGACGTCGGTGTCGCCGAAGTACTCGATGCTGAAGTGATCGAAGTTGTACAGGCCACGACTGACCGGCAGGTCCTTGCCCCACCAGTCGGCATTGCGTTCGAAGGTGATGCTGCGTCCGGAGTCGACCTTGCCGACGCGGTACGGTCCACTGCCCAGCGGCGGTTCATAACCACCCCCGCCGGCGAAGTCGCGACTCTTCCACCAGTGTTCGGGGAACACCGGCAGGGTCGCGATATCCAGCGGCAGGGTACGGTTTTCATTGTTCTTGAAGTCGAAACGCACGGTCAGCGGCGCTTCCACTTCGACGCCTTTGACGTCGGCAAACTGGGTGCGATAGCGCAGGCTGCCCTGGGTCATCAACAGATCGTAGGTGTAACGCACGTCTTCGGCGGTGATCGGTTTGCCGTCGGCGAAGCGTGCCTTGGGATTGATGAAGAAGCGCAGCGACAGTCCGTCGTCCGAGCGCTGGATTTTCTGCGCCACCAGACCATAGACGGTGTAGGGCTCGTCCATCGAACGCTGGGCCAGCGGCGAGTACAGCAGGCCGTCGATCTGCGTGACGCCGATGCCTTTGTCGATATACGGCAGCAAATGGTCGAAGTGACCGATTTCAATCGCCGAACGACGCATCGTCCCGCCTTTCGGCGCTTGCGGGTTGGTGTAGTCGAAATGGCTGAAACCGGCAGGGTATTTGGCGGGCTCGCCATATACGGTCAGCGCGTGTTGCGGTGCAGCGTTTACAACGCCGGCGCCCGACAACAGGGCGAGGGCGGTGAGCATCAATGTGGGGAAAACCAGTCGCATTGTCAGCCTTGGAACCGGGTAATCGATAAGCGCAAGTTGTACGCGAGAGGCGCGCCAGTCGCCAGCCGTATGTGTAACTGAAACACAACGGCCCACCAAAAGGCGGGCCGTTGCAGAGCAGTCGGACGACGAATCAGTCCTGACGGCTGGTGACTTCCAGCAGGTGATAACCGAACTGGGTCTTCACCGGGCCTTGCACGACGTTGATCGGTGCGCTGAAGACCACGGTGTCGAATTCCTTGACCATCTGGCCAGGACCGAACGAACCCAGGTCGCCGCCTTGACGGCTGGATGGGCAGGTGGAATTGGCCTTGGCGACTTCGGCGAAATCAGCGCCGCCTTCGATCTGGGTTTTGAGTTCGTTGCACTTGTCTTCGCTGGCAACCAGGATGTGGCGGGCAGTGGCTTTAGCCATGGGGAAAATCTCCGATCTATTTCAGTAAAGTGTGGAGCCTACCGGATTCAGTGGGTGAATTCTCGGCAAAGTTCCATTCAGTGGGTTCGCCTCGGTTCACAGGTGCACGGCCTGCAGACGCATGGCGTGCTCTATATAAAGGTCGACTGGATCAGGCGTGAGTGATCGCAATACCTTGGGCCTGCGCAGACTGTCGAGGTGATCGAAAGGATAGTCCGAGCGGATCACGCTGCCCAGATGCGAGCTGTAGCGGCCGACGAAACCGTCGTTTTGCCAGGCTTCGGTGGCAAAGTTTCCGGAGAGTGCACGGCACACCGCATGTAAAGCGTCGAACGGACGAGGATTGGCCAGTGGGTCTTCCGGCAGCGTGCCGCTCCACGAGTAGTACCGAACGCCATCGACCTCTTCGGCACCCTGACCGCCCCACGTCGAAGGCAGACCTTGTGGGTATTTCCGATTGAAACGCGCAACACCTTCCGTGGTCAACGCGTTGAGTGCCGCAATGGCGTTCTGCGGCAAAGCGAGCTGCCCGCTGAGCAAAGACAGGAAATTCGCGAACTGCGTGGCGATTTCTTCGGCCAGACGCTCCGGTATCTGCCCCGGAACCAGAGCCTTGCGCAATAGATCGGCCAGTTCCGAACCATGATTGGGGCCGCTGACCGAGGTGACAGACGCAACGCTGCACGGGGCCAGCGCCGCAGCGTAACGACACGCCAGGGCGCCCTGGCTGTGCCCGATCAAATTGACCTTGTCTGCTCCTGTGCCTTTCAACACCCGCGTGACCTGCATCAATAATTGCTGGCCACGTTCTTCGTTGTCATGGGTGGCCGATAGCTGCGGCACAAACACTCGGTTGCCTGCATCTTGCAATGCCTGCTTGACATCATGGAACAGCTCGAAACGGCCTATCCGCTCAAAGCCGAACAGACCGTGGACCAACAGGATGGGATGGCGAGTTGTTGCATTCCGTTGCATGTTTCTACCTCTTTTACAGACGTTCATAGGTGATTCCAGCGGGTCACTGTAAATCACGTCGTCATGCAGCCGGTGTCTGAAAACACCGCAGTATTGAGGTGAAAAAGGACTAAAAGCTGTACGACTTTTCAGCTCTGTTTGCGGGCATGGTCGGAACATTCAGCAATCTTTTGCACTGTTTTGGCGAGTTCATTACCTAGGGCCTACGCAGTCAGGCGCATTTGCCTCCGCTATGCAGTTGCTATGGCTGACATCGGCTACTCAAACATTGCTATTCAATGGCTTTCATTCGACGTCGTTGTGATTAGCGACGTTTTATCCAGGGAATGGAGCCACGAATGACCATATATGACGCTAATATCGACACTTGTACGACGCTCGCAACGGACACATCGTTGCTGCCGGCCAATCCAGGCGCACACGCAAAGCTGAGTTTCCGGGTGCAAGGCGAGACACTTGAGTTCAGCTATCGACCCTGGCCTGTCTCGGAACCCGGGTCTTTAAAACATTTATCTGCGCCGGCACTCGAGGTTCTGGAGGGCGGGATGGTCGATCCCTCACTGAACAAAGCCTTTGTCCGGGTTGCGCCGTACCCGCAGATGAAATGTGGCGACAAGCTGGTCTTGAGTTGGTGCGGTCTCGATGCTGACGGGCTGTCCTACGACTATGTAACTTCGCGTTTTGTCAGTGCCGCGCAAGTGGGACAGGAGGTCGTGTTCGTCATCAAGGGCGTGCACATCGCCATGCTCGAGCGCGGCTCGGTGCAAACTCATTGGACGCTGTTCAGCGTCGATCTACCTGAGCCGCTTTCATCTGATTGCTTGCAGTTGAACGTAGGTGATCCCGAACCCCATCTGCTGGCACCGTTTATCGAAGAGACTGTGGGTGGGACACTGGACCCGGCGCGTGTCGAGAAAGGTACCAACGTGATTGTGCGACCGTATGCGCGGATGGCCGTCGGGGACCGGATCTCGCTTGGTTGGCAAGGTGCAAACAGTGAAGAGACGTTCAGTGACGAACTGACGGTTGAAGCTTTTGCCGTGCGCGAAGAGCTTTCCTTCTGGATTGCCCATGAACACATCGCCTCACACACCGGGCAAACGGTGAATCTCAGTTATCAGGTCAAATCAGCGGAGGGTGAATCGAGGCAGTCGGCGATTTCGAGAATCCTGATCGCACCACTGGTTCGCGGCGAACTGGCGGCACCGCAGGTCCTGGACGCGGAGGGTGGCGAGCTCGATGTCGCCGATTCGATTGATGGTGTGACGGTGGTCATCGTCGATGCCCAGGCAGAGGAGGGCGAGTTGGTGTACCTGCGCTGTGATGGTGAGTATTTCAATCATCGGGACGATCGCGACATTACCCGGGAGACCGCCGGGCAGCCGCTGGTATTCATCGTGCCGCACCGTTTCTGGCGAGAACACCGCGAAACGGTAGTACAGGTGTCGTATACGGTGGAGCGACTGGATGATGTCAGTCAGGCCTCCAGTGCTACCCGCGTACGTGTTCGTGCGTAATTTCCGTGCGGTGGACTGATTAGCCGTTCAGCCTTTGCGGGCGAGGTGTCCGCAAAGGCTGTTGACGAGGTCAGGCCTGAGGTTTCGCGCGAAGGCGTTCCGCGGCGTTCAGCAGCAACTGTTCCGTTGCGGCGAAACCCAGGCAACCGTCGGTAACCGATACACCGTAGCGCAAAGAGGCACTGAGAGGCTGACAACCTTCGAACAGGTGAGATTCGATCATCATGCCGATCAGCGAGCGGTCGCCCTGAAGCCGCTGCTCCAGCACTTCGTTGAATACTTCAGGCTGGCGCAGTGGGTCTTTACCGCTATTGGCGTGACTGCAATCGACCATGATTCGACTCGGAATCTTCAAACGGGTCAGATCGGCGTGTATCCGGGCGACGCTTGCACGGTCGAAGTTCGGCCCTTGATGGCCGCCGCGCAGCACCAGGTGGGTATCAGGATTGCCGGTGGTCTGGATAACGGCCGGATGGCCCTGGCTATCAACGCCGAAGTGTCGGTGCGGATGGGAGGCGGAGCGCATCGCGTCGACCGCGACGGTGACGCCGCCATCGGTGCCGTTCTTGAAGCCGACCGGCATGCTCAGGCCGCTGGCCATCTCGCGGTGGATCTGCGACTCAGTCGTGCGCGCACCGATCGCGACCCAGCTGAGCAAATCGTCGAAGTACCCGGCCGCCATGGGTTGCAGTATTTCCGTGGCGATTGGCAGCCCGCGGCGGATCATTTCGATCATCAGCTCGCGGGACAGTGTCAGGCCTGCGGCCATGTCATCACTGCCATCCAGATGCGGATCGTAGGCGAGGCCTTTCCAGCCAACGGTGGTGCGCGGCTTTTCGACGTAGGCGCGCATGACCAGCAACATCTCATCGCTGACGTCGTCAGCGAGGCGTGCGAGTTTGTCCGCGTATTCAATGGCGGATTGCGGGTCGTGGATCGAACAAGGTCCGACGATCACCAGCAAGCGCTGGTCGTCGCCATCAAGAATGGCCTGAACCGCTTGGCGGTGGGCGGCAATCTGCTGACTCAGGGCGTTGGTCAGAGGCAATTGCTGTTTGAGTTGCAACGAGCTGGGCAGACGCAGGGTCAGTGCTTCGTTGGCAGAATCAAGAGTGGACAGTGGCAAAGCAGAAACGGACGAGTTCATGTTCAGTCTTCCTGGGCAGGCGGCGGGTGCTTCCCGCTCGCACGGCCCTATTGGGGTGTTCGACAGTTGGCCGTATTGGCTACGTGTGTGTGCTTGCCACCTGTAGGTGACCGATCGGAGGCGGCAGGCTGTCCCGAGCGGGGGCTGGTAAATCGCCAGGCGGAAAAACTGTCGTGACGGTAATAAGTGGCGTAGTTCATGTCTTAAATCCTCAAAGTGTCTGGTGTGTTGCTGGAAAATTTGTGCCTGAAAAAACAAAACCCCCGGTCGGGAGGCCGACCGGGGGTTGAGATTTCTCAGGTGGCGACCCGTTTTCATGGGCGCCGTGTGGGGTATCAGGCGCGCTAGTGGCTAAACCAATACCCAAAATAAAAGCTTGCAGGAGCGCAGGCGTCATTCACCCGGGCAGCCGCAACCGAGCGCGAGGCGCTTGCGGTACGTAGCTGAGTTGGGGTGTTGAGCATGGTCTGTCTCCGATGAATGCGCCGAGCTTACTAGAGGCCGATACGCATCAGCAATCAGAAAATGCTATCGCGTGCAGATCAGAATGCCTATCGCTTGAGCGCTGCAACAGTTGTGACACACTCAGCGCTTTGCCTGAAACCAAGGATGAAACATGTCAACTCTGACCATCGCTGCTGCTCAATCGGTCTCCATTGCTGGTGACCTCGCCGCGAACATCGCCCGGCACATGGATTTCATCGAATTGGCGGCGCTACACGGTGTCGAGTTGCTGGTGTTTCCCGAGTTGTCGCTGACCGGCTATGAGGGCGAAGTGGCGGCGGCATTGGCCATCGATCCGCAAGACGCCGTGCTTCAACCGTTAAGAAGGCTGGCGCACAAGCGCGGCATCACGGCTGTCGTCGGCATGCCGATTCGTCAGGAGGGCAGTTCGGCAGTATTGATTGGTGCTTTGGTGTTGGGCGCCGACGGTACGCTTGATGTGTACAGCAAACAGCACCTGCATGCAGGTGAAGAGCTTATTTATGCGGTCGGGAAGGGTGGTGCGACACTGCAAATCGGCGTGGACACAGTGGCCCTGGCAGTCTGTGCAGATTTTTCGCACGCCAGCCATGCTGCCGCTGCTGCCGAGTTGGGCGCTGGTGTGTACGCGGCGGGCGTATTGATCGGCGAGAGCGGTTATGAGCCTGACACCGCGTTGCTGCAGGGTTATGCCCGGCAACACGCGATGGTGGTGTTGATGGCCAACCATGGCGGTCTCACCGGTGGCTGGCAATCGGCCGGGCGCAGCGCGGTGTGGTCTGAAGAGGGTGCGTTGATCATTGCCGCCCCCGGTGCTGGCGATGAGTTGGTGATCGCTCGTCGTGATGCCGGCGCGTGGCAGGGGCAGGTCGTCAGCCTCGCGGGGGATAAATGACCTTTCAAATGCGCCGGGCCACACAGGATGACCTGGCATTTGTGCGAACTTTGACCTGCCAGAACATGCTGAGCTATTACATTCATTACGAGTTGTTGTGGCAGGATGAGGCGTTCGACGTTGCCTGGGCCGGACGTGAGAACTGGTTGATGATCGGTGATGAGGCGGCGTTGGGGTTTTTCAGCCTCAGTCGCGATGCGCGGGCGCTGTATATCCGCGAATTGCAGGTGGCGCAGGCGTTTCAGGGGCAGGGCGCGGGTTCCTGGGCGATTGATCAGGTTATTGCCATGGCTCGCCGCGACGGCAACCCTGCAGTGCGTCTAACGGTATTCAAAAATAATATGGCAAAAAACTTGTATCTGAGAAAAGGCTTCGTCGTGCAGGGCGAGGACGAGTGTTTCCTGAGGATGCAGCTCGATATCAGTACATCTGTGCTCTGAAACCCACGGCCTGCAAGCCCTCAATGATGAATTGAAACTTTTTAAATGCTGCTTGCCGCTAGGTCTGTCTGGCAGTTTTTGCTAAGGTGTCCGGCATCCCAATAAGACCATATCGCGAGGTGTCTGCTTGATTAGGGTGCTAGTGGTCGATGACCATGATCTCGTTCGTACAGGCATTACACGGATGCTGGCCGATATCGATGGCTTGCAGGTGGTGGGGCAGGCCGAGTCAGGTGAAGAGTCCCTGATCAAGGCGCGAGAATTGAAACCGGACGTGGTCCTGATGGACGTCAAGATGCCCGGCATCGGCGGCCTGGAAGCCACGCGCAAAATGTTGCGCAGTCACCCGGACATCAAGGTGGTTGCCGTTACCGTGTGTGAAGAAGATCCTTTTCCTACACGGTTGTTGCAGGCTGGCGCCGCAGGTTACCTGACCAAGGGCGCAGGATTGCCGGAAATGGTTCAGGCCATTCGCCTGGTATTCGCCGGCCAGCGCTATATCAGCCCGCAGATCGCTCAGCAGTTGGCGATCAAATCCTTCCAGCCGACCAACGATTCGCCGTTCGATGCCTTGTCCGAACGGGAGATCCAGATTGCCTTGATGATTGTTGGCTGTCAGAAGGTACAGATCATTTCCGACAAGTTGTGTCTGTCGCCGAAGACCGTCAACACCTACCGTTATCGCATATTCGAGAAGCTCTCGATCAGCAGCGACGTCGAGTTGACGCTTCTGGCGGTGCGTCACGGCATGGTTGATGCCAGCGCCTGATCATGACTGAAGTATTCGATTCCGGCGCCTTTCTGTCGACCGTCAGCGGGCGCCCCGGCGTCTATCGTATGTTCGATAGCGACGCGCGCCTGCTGTATGTCGGCAAAGCCAAGAATCTCAAGAAGCGTCTCGCCAGCTATTTTCGCAAGACCGGGCTGGCGCCGAAGACCGCGGCACTCGTCGGGCGTATCGCTCAGGTCGAAACGACCATCACCGCCAACGAAACCGAAGCGCTGTTGCTTGAGCAGACACTGATCAAGGAATGGCGACCGCCGTACAACATTCTGTTGCGCGACGATAAATCCTACCCTTACGTGTTTCTGTCCGACGGCCAATTCCCGCGACTGAGTATCCATCGCGGCGCCAAGAAGGCCAAAGGCAAATACTTCGGCCCGTATCCGAGCGCTGGTGCCATTCGTGAAAGCCTGAGCCTGCTGCAAAAAACCTTTTTTGTCCGGCAGTGTGAAGACAGCTATTACAAGAACCGCACCCGCCCATGCCTGCAATATCAGATCAAGCGCTGCAAGGCCCCTTGTGTCGGGCTGGTCGAGCCTGAGGTGTATGCCGAGGATGTGCGTCACTCGGTGATGTTCCTCGAAGGGCGCAGTCATGCACTGACCAACGAGCTGTCAACGGCGATGGAAGAGGCAGCGATCAACCTTGAGTTCGAGCGCGCCGCTGAATTGCGTGACCAGATCGCACTGCTGCGCCGGGTGCAGGATCAACAGAGCATGGAAGGCGGCACCGGCGATATCGACGTCATCGCGGCGTTCGTCAACCCGGGCGGCGCCTGCGTTCATTTGATCAGCGTGCGCGGCGGACGCGTGCTGGGCAGCAAGAACTTCTTCCCGCAGGTGGGTATAGAAGAGGACGTCTCGGAAGTCATGGCGGCGTTTCTCGGCCAATACTTCATCAGCAGTCCGGAACGCGACCTGCCAAGCGAGTTGATCGTCAACGTTGTCCACGAAGATTTCCCGACGCTGATTGAAGCGATCCACGGGTTGCGTGGCCGCGAGCTGGCCATCAGTCACCGGGTTCGCGGTACGCGAGCGCGCTGGCAACAATTGGCTGTGACCAACGCCGAGCAGGCACTGGGTGCGCGGCTGGCCAACCGTCAGCACACTGCTGCGCGTTTCGAGGCTTTGGCAGAAGTGCTGAACCTGGATGAACCGCCACAGCGCCTTGAATGCTACGACATCAGTCACTCCAGCGGCGAAGCGACTGTCGCGTCCTGCGTGGTGTTCGGCCCGGAAGGGGCGATCAAGTCGGATTACCGTCGCTATAACATCGAAGGTGTAACGGCGGGCGACGATTACGCTGCCATGCATCAGGCCTTGACCCGGCGCTTCAGCAAACTGAAGGACGGCGAGGGCAAGTTGCCGGACATTCTGCTGGTGGACGGCGGCAAGGGCCAGTTGTCGATGGCCCGTGACGTGCTCAACGAACTGGCCGTGCCGGATCTGATCCTGCTCGGCGTGGCAAAGGGTGCAACGCGCAAGGCTGGCTTCGAAACTCTGTATCTGAATGATGCAGCGCACGAGTTCACCTTACGCGGCGACTCGCCGGCACTGCACCTGATTCAGCAGATCCGCGATGAAGCTCACCGTTTTGCAATTACCGGACACCGCGCCCGTCGTGGCAAAACCCGCCGTACGTCAACGCTGGAAGGCGTTGCGGGAGTAGGGCCGACCCGCCGACGCGATTTGTTGAAACATTTTGGTGGATTGCAGGAGCTGACTCGTGCAAGCATCGAAGAGATCGCCAAAGCCCCGGGGATCAGTAAAAAGCTCGCAGAGTCGATTTATGCAAACCTGCATAGCGAGTAGAATGCCCCTTCACCTCGTAGCCAGTTGTGCCGATGAATATCCCTAATCTGATTACCGTTCTACGCGTCCTGCTCATTCCGATCTTTATTTTGCTGTTCTATCTGCCTTACCAATGGAGTTACATGGCCTCCGCCTCGGTGTTTGCCTTCGCGGCAGCAACGGACTGGCTGGATGGTTATCTGGCTCGCCGACTGGAGCAAAGCACGCCGTTTGGAGCGTTTCTCGATCCGGTCGCCGACAAGCTGATGGTCGCCGTCGCACTGGTTCTGCTGGTGCAGGAACACGGCAATCTTTGGCTGACACTGCCAGCCGCTGTCATCATCGGTCGCGAGATCGTCGTTTCGGCCTTGCGTGAATGGATGGCCGAACTCGGCGCCCGTGCACATGTTGCCGTGTCGAACCTGGGCAAATGGAAAACCGCCGCGCAAATGCTCGCGCTGGTGATTCTGCTGGCCAATCCACGCGACTTCAGTTTCTGGGTTGTTCTCGGTTATGCCTTGCTCATGGTCTCCGCCGGCTTGACGCTGTGGTCGATGGTTCAGTACCTGCGCGCCGCCTGGCCGCATCTGAAGACCGATGTTGAAAAGAAATAAAACTTTTTTGAATCAAGGGGTTGACGGAGCTTCTTAATTCTATAGAATGCGCATCACCAAGCGGGAATAGCTCAGTTGGTAGAGCACGACCTTGCCAAGGTCGGGGTCGCGAGTTCGAGTCTCGTTTCCCGCTCCAAGTTAAAACGCGTTTGTTGTTGTGCTACTGATAACAGACGTTTTGAGGCCGAGTAGCAAAATGGTTATGCAGTGGATTGCAAATCCACCTACGCCGGTTCGATTCCGACCTCGGCCTCCACTATAAACAAGCTCCGTAGATCCATGATTTACGGAGCTTTTTTATTTCCAGTGCGCTGCAAGATTTAGTCTTGAAATCAGCCATTGCGAACTTGCTTCACCGGGACGTGATGTATATATTTCCCGCTCGGCTGTTCAAGCCTGCATCCTGCCAGGATCGCGACTCAACAGCTGGAAAGTGCAGCACCGCGCTACCGCCCGAATGGCGAAACTGGTAGACGCATGGGACTTAAAATCCCCCGCTCGTAAGGGCGTGCCGGTTCGATTCCGGCTTCGGGCACCATCTTAAATCAAGGGTTTGCGAGCGAAAGCTGATGCAAACCCTTGTTTGTTTCTGGTCCGCAATTTTGATGTTGGTCCGCAATTCACTTGGCGGGAGTAACCTTCTTGCCCATACGATTGCAGATGTACCTCTCGTTCATCTGGATCGAAATTTTGCGCCGTTGAAGCAGGCGCAAATGTGAAGTTTTGAGCCGCTGGCATTTAAATCGGCAGACATTTTTCATGCCTGCCGGTGTGGCTCACTGAGGTCTGGAAGTTACCACTGTAAATGGATTGCCGAATGGGTCCTTTCCTTGGAGCACGATTCGTTGGCGTTCCTGGGTTACGATTTCGTACTCATCTGAACTGCCAGGAACATACTGTTTATTCAGGTCGGGCAGTGAGTAACCGCTCAGTTTCTCCAGAAGTGGAATCGGCATCTCTAGCTCGCCGCTTTTGAAACTCGTGGGTTCAGTGTGTAAGCCTGTCAGTGTAAAGGTCAGGAATTTATTGTCAGCCGTCCAGGTTCCTGACCCCTTTGTAAGCACCACAGCAGAAAACGGCTTGTCGGCAGCGCCACCCGAGAATTTCAGGGTTCCGTTCACGTTGTAGCGCCCGTTACGGAAGTATTCGGTAATACCGTTGAAGGCAACAGACCCGCCCGGGACAGGATGTTGGTAGTTGCTTTCCCAGCGCCCGAGAAAAGCTGGATTGTGTTCTGGGCCTGAGTCATGGAACGCAGCGTAAATTGTCGCGATGCCTGCGATAAGCGTGATTATCCCCCCGGCTCTGACGTAACCCTTACGAGTAAATTGTTTGATCGTTTCTAGCTTCATGTTGTGAGAACTACTCCATTAGTCGTTTTTGGCAGATCGGCATCATTCTACCTAGATCAGTACGCCGCGATTGAGGGTGTCGGCGAAGTAATTCGTATTGTTCACTCACATTCGGAAGCTTCTCGTAGCAACCCCTCAAACCTCAACGCCGCGCCATATGCTGCTGCGGCGCCAAAAACGCATCGTGAAAATAATTCCGAAACGCCTGCATCGCCGGGCTGAACTCCCGCTCCCGATGCCACGCCAAACCCACACTCATCGGCGTCACCTTGTCGGTGATCGTCAGCGTTTCAATACGTTTGCCTTCCAGCGACCACGGGCGATGCACGAGGTCTGACAGGATGGCCACGCCGCTGCCATTGGCGACCATGCTGCGCACCGCTTCCACGGAACTGGTGCGGACCCTCACGTTTGGCTGCTGGCGGGCGTTTTCCCAGTAGCGCATGGCGCTTTGTTCGGCCTCGTCGACGGTCAGCAGGATGAAGGGTTCTTTCGCCACGTCGGCAAGGCTGATGGCCGAGCGTTCGCACAGTGGATGGTGGCTGGGCAGCCATAGCCGGCGTTCGGAGTTGAACAGTGTTTCCGAGACGATGTCCGCATGGGTGAGATTGGCGGTGAGGACCACCGCCATGTCGAATCGACCTTCCAGCAGGCCTTGTTCGATGGCATGGCGTTCCTGTTCGTGGACTTCGATGGTGACGTCGGGGTGCCAGTGTTCCAGGCGCTGCAAATGGTGGGGCAGGAAATATCCGATCACCGTGTAGCTCGCCGCCAGGCGCAACACGCCACTGGCGCGGATGTCCGGCAACGGACTGTTCAGCGCGTCATCGACGCTGCGCAAAATCACGTAGGCGCGATTGAGAAAGTGCCGGCCGGCATCGGTCAGGCTCATGCCTTGGGCCGAGCGCTGGAACAACAACGTGCCGAGTATGCCTTCCAGTTCCTTGATCGCCGTGGTCACGGCCGATTGCGAAATATTCAAATGAATCGCCGCTTGGGAAATTTGCCCGATCTCCGCCGTGGCAACGAAATAACGGATTTGACGCAAGGTCAGGGACATGGAGACTCCGGGCATTGAGGTATCTGTTTTTCAGAAGATAGCCCCTCTGATAATAGATCTTCCCAAGGGGATGGCAGGAATCTAACGTGGCCTGCATGAAGTCACAAGCGTCAGGAGCAAGCGTCATGCAAGCAGTAGATTTCAACTCGGACATGGGTGAAGGCTTCGGCCCATGGACCATCGGCGACGGTGTCGACAACGAGCTGATGGGCTTCATCAGTTCCGCCAACATCGCCACCGGTTTTCACGCCGGCGACCCCGGCACCATGCGCCGTACCGTAGAGCACGCCAAGCGGCTGGGCGTGGCCATCGGCGCGCATCCAGGGTTTCGTGATCTGGTCGGTTTCGGTCGTCGCCACATCAACGCACCGGCGCAGGAACTGGTCGACGACATGCTTTACCAGTTGGGCGCGTTGCGTGAACTCGCCCGGGTTCAAGGTGTAGCCCTGCAACACATAAAACCCCACGGTGCGCTGTACATGCACCTGGCCCGAGACGAAGAGGCCGCCCGTTTGCTGGTGGAAAACCTGCAGCGTCTGGAACCGGAACTGTTGCTCTATTGCATGCCCGATTCGGTGATCTGGCGCGTTGCAACGGAACTCGGTCAACCGGTGATTCGCGAGTTCTACGCCGACCGCGAATACGACCTCAGCGGCTCCATCGTCTTCACCCGCAATGTGCGCGCCTACGACCCGGCGCAGGTCGCCGCGCGTGTACTGCGCGCCTGTCAGCAAGGCGTTGTGCGTACGGTTGAAGGTGAGGATTTGCCGATCGAGTTCGATTCGATTTGCCTGCACAGCGACACACCGGGCGCACTCGCGCTGGTCGAAGCCACGCGAAAAGCCCTCGATTACGCGGGGATCAACGTCCGCGCACCACGCCCATAACGCTTGGCGCACAGACGCCAGGGTTGTACCCACGATGGATTTTTTGCCTGCCTTTCTACAACTATTCCAAAAAGGAACAGACATGGCCGAACACACTGTAATCACCCCGTTGCCAGGGACCTTCTACCGCAAAGCCACACCGGAATCGGCGAATTACGTCGAGGTGGGCGCGCAAGTCAGCGCCGACACGGTGATCGGCCTGATCGAGGTCATGAAGCAGTTTTCCGAACTGACCGCCGGGATGGCCGGTCGTCTCAGTGCATTCCTGGTAGAAGACGGTGATCCGGTGGAGCCGGGTCAAGTCATCGCAACACTCGACGACGAGTGAGGGCGTGATCATGACTCAAGGCATTCATAAACTGTTGATCGCCAACCGTGGCGAGATCGCGGTGCGGATTATCCGTGCCGCCAAAGCGCTGGGGATTCCCACCGTTGCCGCGTGCAGCGAGGCGGACGTCGACTCGCAAGCGGCGCGCATGGCCGACGAGGTGCATGTTCTCGGCCCGGCTCGTGCTGATAAAAGTTACCTGAACGTCGAGGCGTTGCTCGGCGCCCTGAAATCCACGGGCGCCAACGCGGTGCATCCCGGTTACGGCTTTCTTTCGGAGAACGCTGATTTTGCCGAAGCGGTAGTTGCCGCCGGGGCGATTTTTGTCGGCCCGAGCGCAGAGACGATCCGGCGTATGGGCGATAAAGCCGAAGCCCGCCGCACCGCGCAGGCGGCCGGCGTGCCAGTGGTGCCGGGGTCGCCGGGTGAATTGTTTGACGTTGAATCGGCACTTAAGGCAGCTGAAACTGTTGGCTTCCCGCTATTGATCAAGGCCTCGGCCGGTGGTGGTGGACGCGGTATTCGCCTGGCAGAAAACGCGCAGCAATTAGCAGAAGAATTTCCTCGCTCGCAGCGTGAAGCCCAAGCCGCGTTCGGCAATGGCGCAGTCTATCTGGAGCGGTTTATCAGCCGGGCGCGGCACATTGAAGTGCAGGTTTTGGGTGACGGTGAGCACGCCGTGCATTTGTTTGAGCGCGAGTGTTCACTGCAGCGTCGCCGACAGAAAATCTTCGAAGAGGCGCCGTCGCCGGTCCTCAGCCAACAACAGCGGGAAACCCTCTGCGCCAGTGCCGTGCGCCTGACCGAGTCGTTGGGCTACAAGGGCGCCGGTACTCTCGAATATCTGTATGACGACGCCACCGGCGAGTTCTTCTTTATCGAGATGAACACGCGGATTCAGGTCGAGCACCCGGTCAGCGAGCTGATCACCGGCATCGATCTGGTGCAGGCGATGTTGCGCATCGCCGGCGGCGCGCCGCTGGGTCTCCAGCAGAGTGACATTCGCCTGAATGGCGCGGCCGTGCAAATGCGCCTGAACGCCGAAGACCCGCAGCGCGACTTCTTCCCAAGTCCAGGGCTGGTCGAGGAACTGATCTGGCCGCAAGGCGAGGGCATTCGCGTCGACACTCACCTGTATCAAGGCTACCGCGTGCCGCCTTACTATGACTCGCTGCTGGCCAAGCTGATCGTGCACGGTGCCGATCGGGCCGAAGCGTTGGCCCGGGCGCGGCTCGCGGTCGAGCAAACCACGCTGGGCGGCATGGCCAGCACCTTGGCGCTGCACGGAGAATTGCTCGCGCAACCTTGGCTGCACAGCGCCGATTTTCATACCGGCACCCTGGAAACCTGGCTGGCCGCGCGCCGTAGCGGAGGTGCCGCATGAGTACGCCGATCCGTTACAGCTTTGGTGCCGACGAGCATTTGTTTGCCGAAGTCAGCGACAGCATGTCCCTCGATGCGTTTTTCAAAGGCCTGGCCGTCACGCGCGCGGTGGAACGGCTGGCGCTGGATGGCGTGCTCGATGTGTGCCTGGCCAACGCTTCGTTCCAGATTCGTTTCGACCCGGATCGCATCGCCCCGCACACCTTGCTCGAAGCCGTGAAAGGGGCCGAGGCGCAAGCGGTAGCCGAGCGCACGTTGCACACGCGGATCATCGAGATTCCGGTGCTCTACAACGATCCGTGGACCCATGAAACCCTGATGCGTTTTCGCGACCGGCATCAAGATCCCAGCGCCACGGATCTGGAGTACGCCGCGCGGATCAACGGTCTGGCGGACGTCGACGCCTTCATTGCCGCACACAGCGGAGCACCGTGGTTTGTCTCGATGGTCGGCTTCGTCGCCGGGCTGCCCTTCATGTTCCAGATGGTCGAGCGCGAGCGTCAGTTGCAGGTGCCGAAATACCTGCGGCCACGCACCGATACGCCGAAGCTGACCCTCGGTCATGGCGGTTGCTTTGGCTGCATTTACTCGGTGCGCGGTGCCGGTGGTTATCAGATGTTCGGCGTCACGCCGGCGCCCATTTATGACCCGCAACAGAACCTCGCTTACCTGAAAGAACACATGGTGTTTTTCCGTCCGGGCGACATCGTGCAGTTCAAGCCGATGGACCGTGAAGCCTACGATCACGCCGTGGCTGAAGTGGAGGCAGGGCGCTTTGATCTACGGATTCGCCCGGTGGAGTTTTCGCTGGATGCGTTCCTCGCCGATCCGATCGGATATCCCAAGTCGCTGCAGGAGGTGCTGGCATGATCAAGGTACTCAAACCCGGTCTCGCCACCTCAGTACAGGATCTGGGTCGCGAAGGTTATTACCACTTGGGCATTCCACCTTCCGGGGCGCTTGATCAGTACGCGTTGAGTGCGGCCAATCAACTGGTTGGCAATCCCGCAGGGTTTGCCGTGCTGGAATGCACGCTGCTCGGGCCGGAGCTGGAATTTCAGCAGGACGCGCTGGTGGCGGTGTGCGGCGCGCACATGACGCCGCGGGTCGATGGCGTGGAAATGCACCACGACACGGCCTTCATGGTGAAGGCCGGGCAGGTGCTGCGTTTTGATTTCCCCAAGGCTGGCGCGCGGACTTATCTGGCGGTGGCGGGAGGAGTTGATGTGCCGCTGGTGCTCGGCAGTCGTTCAACCTACGCGCTGGGTGCACTCGGCGGTTTTCAAGGCCGGCGGCTGGTGGCGGGCGATGAATTGCCGATCGGCACAGCCACTGGCAAAGGTCGCGTTGGCGCCAGTTTGCCGATGGCGCTGCGGCAATCGCTGGGCGGTGAAATTACCCTGCGGGTGGTACCGGGCCTGTATTACGAGCGCCTGAGCGAAGCGGCGGCAAAAAGCTTTTTCGCCGAGCCGTGGACGGTCGGTTCGGAAGCCGACCGCATCGGCTATCGCTTCAAGGGCGGCAGCGCACTGACTTTTCAGCCGCGCGAACAGCCTTTCGGTGCCGGTTCCGATCCCTCGAACATCGTCGACAGTTGCTACCCGATCGGTTCGATCCAGGTGCCGGCCGGGCTCGAACCCATCGTCCTGCACCGCGATGCGGTGTCCGGTGGTGGCTACGCGATGATCGGCACAGTGATCAGCGCCGACCTCGATTTGATCGGCCAGATGCAACCCAACCAGAAGGCCCGCTTTGTCGCGGTGACCCTCGAAGAGGCGCTGGAAGCGCGACGTTCCTACAAGAAAAAACTCAGCTGCCTGAGCAAGCTGTTCCCTTCCTGATTCTGCCCGCCGCATCGCGCGGGCCATGCCAAACGGCGAGCCAACGCCGCACTTCGGTGCGGTGACGGCTGCCCGCGCTTCAACCTCTGACTGGTTCTGGAGTTCACGCATATGGCCGCTTTATCGCAATCGAGTCAAACCGGACAAGACCCGGCCCAGCATCCCGTACCCGCGCAAGCACGCATGGGCCGACTGTCGCTGACCATGGCCTGGTGGGCAGTGTGCAGTGCGATGTTCTACATCGTTGTCGGCGCTTCGCTGGCGTTGTCGTTCGGTGCGCGCAATGCGCTGATCGGTATGGTTCTGTCGGTGATCAGCTACGGCCTGGTCAACAGTGTGCTCAGTCGCTTCGCGATCCGCAGCGGCTTGTCGGTGGCATTGTTCTCGCGACTGTTGTTTGGCCGCACGGGTGCGTGTCTGGCGACATTGATCTTCTTTTCCACGGCGATCTATTACGCCGTGTTCGAAGGTTCGGTGATCGCCGTGGCGCTGCATCATCTGTACCCGCAGTTGGTCTATCCATTGGCCGCACTGGCGGTGGTGTTGTACAGCGTGCCGATGATCCTCGGCAGCGTGCAGCACTGGCTGGACACGCTCAACGGCGTGTTGCTGCCGGTCTACCTCGGCGGTTTGCTGGTGGCGGTGGGGCTGTCGATCAGTCGTTATGGCTACCAGCCGCAGTGGCTGGATTTCGGCCCGCAAACGCCTGACGCATTCGGCTGGTGGCATTGCTTTGTCGCCTATATGGGCGTCTGGGTGCTGATGCTGTTCACCTTCGATTACGCCCGTTTCGGCAAGGCTGAAGACGCTGAGTATCACGGCCGCTGGAACTTCGGCATGCCGTTCTACGCGGTGACGTTTCTGCTCAACGGCGCGGCGGGCATCTATCTGGTCAGCAGCATTCCCCACGAAGGTGCGTTGAACGAGGTGTCGGTGGTGATGGCGATCCTGCAGTTGATGGGCTTGTGGGGACTGCTGTTTGTCTGGGCGACACAAACCCGGATCAACACCGCCAATTACTACCTGGCGACGTTGAACATGCAGGCGTTCTTCGGGCGTTTTGGTGTGCGCGGTTCGTACTTGCTCTGGGCGCTGGTAGTCGGGGTAATCGTGTACGGCTTGATGCTTGCGGACGTGTTCGCCTACTTGCTCAAGGCGCTGGCCTATCAGGGGATTTTCGTCGTCGCCTGGGTCGGTGTGGCGCTAGCGCAGATTCTCTACGGACGCAACGACGTTACAACGCTCGATGAGGTGACGGCATTCAATCCGGCAGGTTTGAGCGCATGGTTTGGCGCTACGGCGCTGGGGCTTGCGTTGATGTTTGCCGGGGCCGGGCTGAGCAGTTTTTCTGCGCCGTCGACGGTGTTGGTCGCGTTTGCGTTACAAGCTGGGCTGTCCCGCCGCGGTCTGGCGCCAAGGATTGCGGTGTAAGCGGCTGATATTGCGCACCGACGGTACGCGGGTTGTTGGCGAATAAAAAAGGGTCGAAAAAAGCGACCCTTTTTTGTACGTTAAACGAAGCGTTGTTGAGCAAAGCCGCGCGGTAAACGCTGGCGGCCGCCCATCGCAGAGAGGCGTTCCTGCCACTCGGTGCGCCAGTTCACCAGGCTATGGTTGGTTTTGGGCTGGCGCGACGCTCGGCGTGCGGCGTTGCGTTGATCCTTGCGGGCTTGTTTATACGCATCGGTATTGCGGCAGCTGCGGCACTTGACGCGGTTCAGTTCGCGGCTCGCCGTGAGATGTTGGCCCTTGTGACCACAGGCCAGATGTCCTTCAACACTGAAATGAATAACCATCAGACGCCTCCTTCGTGACGTGTATCTTTTTCGACCACGCACGACAGCAGGCGTTCAGCAAAATGAACCACCGGTTGAACACCCGCAAGCGACTCTGGTGCGTACAGCGCTTACCTGAACCGTGGCAGCGGCCGGTCGGCAGGCCTGAGCGTCGACAGCGTGTTGCGGATCAATGGCGCGTCTTTCTCGATGTCGTTCAGACGATCACGGATGCGCAGGGCGGTCGGGTGCCCGCCTTGGTGATCGACCCAGTCGGCGATCTCTTTGCAAGCGGCCGCGAGGCGCGCCTGCCGGGCGTCGAGCAGGGTGAGGAGGGTGGTGATGGACTCTTTTTCGGACATGGAACACCTCCGTTTTTCATGAAACCTGAGCTGCAGCAAAAAGCCCGCGAGTCGCGAGCCTTGTGCCGTTGGGGTGCTGCTCCGTCAGCTGGTTTCAGTATAGACCCGCTTTTGCACGGCATCAGCCGGAGGACTGGCGGGCCGGTAGTGGCGAACTGGCTGCGTTGAGGCGTTGGCATTCGCGCCGGGCATCCTCTTGCGCGTCATAGCCGTCGCCGATGAAACCGCCGGTACGCGTATCGCAGATGCGGAACCAGCTGTGGGCTTCGGCAGGATCATGCTGGCTTTCTCCGGCGCGTCGACCGTGAATGATGATCTTGTTGCAACGCTTCACGACGAAAATGTCTTCCATGGCGTCACCGCAGCTGATTCGTGTCACATCAACTATAGAAGGCCGCGGCAATCGTGCAAAAAATACCCGGCTCAGCTCGTCGGTTGCCACTGCCAGCCAGTCGGGTGCCAGCTCAGGACATGGCTGGGATTCAACGCCTTGAGAAATACCCTGTCGTGGGAAACCGCGACAATTGCTCCGGGAAAAGTCTGCAAGGCGTGTTCGAAAGCTTCCACCGATTTCAGGTCAAGGTGATTGCTCGGCTCATCGAGCAAGAGCAATTGCGCCGGTACCTGGCGCCACAACGCCAGGGCGAGCGCGGCTTTCAAGCGTTCGCCGCCACTCAGTGACGAGCAGGGCAGGGTCACCCGCCGGGCATCCAGTTGCAGATGGGCCAGGTAGCTGCGCAAGGTGCCTTCGTCCAACGGTGATCGCTGCGCCTGCAACTGTTCGACAATTGCAGTTCGTTCATCGAGCAGGCGCAATTGCTGATCGAGAAAAGCCAAAGGCACGTGGGTGGCGCATTCACCGCTCGCCGGGCGCAGTTCTCCAGCGAGCATCCGCAACAGGGTCGATTTGCCGCAACCGTTTGGCCCGCTGACGGCAATGCGCATCGGCCCATGAATGGCAAGATTCAGGCGGGATGTCGGCGCATCGCCAGGCAACCATGGCAGACAGGCATCGATCAACGTGCAGACCTGGCGGGTACTCGGCACCACGCTTCCCGGCAGGTTGATCAGCACGCCATCCTCAGGCAGTACTTTCGCGTAGGCCTCACGGACGCGCGCGTCCAGATCAGATTTGCGCGCCTGATGGCCGACTTTCACCTGCCCCATGATTTCTTTCGCGGCGGCTTTCAGCGCCGCTCGTTCGAAGCCGGAGACGTTTGCAGTTTCGGCGTTACGGCGACTGCCGGCAGCGTGGCGCTGGATCGTGTCGTGCTCGCGTTGCAGCCGTGCTCGCTCGCGCTGGCGCTCGTTGCGCGCCTGGTCGAGATGAGCCTGCGCCGCCGCTTGGTGGATTCGACGCTGCTCGACGAATTGCGCATAACTGCCGCTGAAAACGTTCGCGCCCAACGGCGTGAGTTCGACGATGCGCTGCATCTGTTCAAGCAACTGTCGATCATGGCTGACGACAATCAAGCCGCCGCGCCAGTGTTCAAGGCTGCGCATCAGCCATTCGCGACCGCTGCTGTCGAGGTGATTGCTCGGCTCATCCAGCACCAGCAATTGCGCGTCGCTCAACAACGCAGCGATCAGGGCGATTTTCGCCTGTTGACCGCCGCTTAGATGCTCGGCCAGATCGTTGGCGGCAATTTCGCGGAGGCCGGCGTCGTCGAGGCTTTGGCGCAAGCGATCCGGCAGATCCCAGCGCTCGCCGACAAGGTCAAAATCCTCGGCCGAGGCGCTGCCCTGATTGAGCCTGTGCAGCGCCGCCAGCACTGTGGCGGTGCCAGTCGCCTCGGCAACGGTTTGCCCGGCCGTGGCGATGAATGATTGCGCGACGTAATGCACGGTTGCACAGCGGGTGATCGTGCCGGTGGTAGGCTGCAAATGTCCGGCAATCAGGCGCGCGAGCACGCTTTTGCCGACACCGTTGCGGCCGACGATAGCGGTCGGCAAATGATCGAACTTTAGATTCAGGGCGTCGAAAATCGTCTCGCCATTGGCGAAATGAAAGCTCGATTGATTCAGGGAGACGAGTGCGGGCGTACGCGAGACGTGAGTCATCGGCACCTCCAGAAAAATGTCGTGAAAACCGACAAGCGCCAGAAACGGCGTGTCGCGAAGGCATTTTTAGAAGGCCGGGTTGTTCACTTCTGCGGTCGTCCTGAGAGGAGAAAGGTGGCTAGCCTAGTTCACGCTGAAACGATGATCAAGGTGCGTCGGTCATTTCGCTCATCTGTTCGAGGAACATCGCCAGCGCCACTTCCTCGGCACGCAGCCCTTTGCGCACGCGGGGTCGCGGCAGTTCGGCGAGGGCACCGAGCATGAATTTTTCCACCACGGCAGGGTGGATATAGCACTTGCGGCACACTGCCGGCGTGTTGCCCAACTGCTTGGCCACGCCTTTGACCGTCTCGACGACATGGCGCTTGGCTTCGGTTTCGGTTTCGTGGGTCAGTTGGCGCAGCACCGCCAAGGCCAGCGCGCTGCCGGCCCAGGTGCGGTAGTCCTTGGCGGTAAAGTCGGCGCCGGTCAGGGTTTGCAGGTAGGTGTTGACGTCGGAAGAGCTGACCGTGTGCCGCTCACCGTTTTCATCCAGGTACTGGAACAGGTTCTGCCCGGGAATTTCCAGGCAACGCTTGATGATGCGCGCCAGGCGTCGATCTTTGATGGTGATCTGGTGTTCGATGCCGCTCTTGCCCCGAAACTGGAACAGAATCGCGCTGCCGTTGATCTCGACATGGCGGCTGCGCAACGTGGTCAGGCCGTAGGAGCGATTGTCGCGGGCGTACTGCGTGTTACCGACCCGGATCAACGTCGCGTCGAGCAACGTGATCACCGTGGCCATGACCTTGTCCCGGCTGAAACCGGGTGCGGCCAAGAGTGCTTCCAGCTGTTTGCGCAGTTTCGGCAACGCCAGGCCAAATTCACGCAGGCGCGAATACTTGTCGGCATCGCGTACTTCGCGCCAGCGCGAGTGATAGCGATATTGCTTGCGACCGCGGGCGTCGCGGCCGGTGGCTTGCAGGTGACCGCGCGGGTCGGGGCAGATCCACACGTCGGTGTAGGCCGGCGGCACGGCGAGGGCGTTGATGCGTTTGATTTCATCGGGATCGCTGATGCGCTGGCCCGACGGCTCGAAATAGCTGAACTTGCCGCGCAGCTTCTTGCGGGTAATCCCCGGCTGGGTGTCGTCGACGTAATGCAGGTCGGATGGCAGTGCGTCAGTCAGCGCAGTGTCGGGCATGGCGGCTTCCTTCGGTGGCGCGGCGGTCTGTAAAACGATTGACCGCACGCCGTTGCCGTCGTGCCGAATGATTCAGGCGAGGACCGCGACTGCCTTGATCTGCGCCCAAAGCCGCTGCCCTGGATGCACGCCCAACTGATCCCGCGAGAACCGCGTGATCCGCGCCAGCAACGGTGTGCCGGCAGCGTCGAGACGGATCAGCACATGCGCAGCGTTGTCCGCTGCCTGCTCGCTGACCACCGTCACCGGCAGACGATTGAGAATGCTGCTGAACTCATTGTTTTGCAGGGTCAGGCTGATGTCGCGTGCGTGCACCTTGCAGCGCAAGGCCTGACCCACCGCCATCGGTGCGTGCGTCACACGAATGGCAATTTCGGTGGCCGGCAGTTGCAGGCTGAGCAATTGATACTCGGTATCGTAGTCGCTGACCTGACCTTCAATGATCACCCCGGCGTCGTCGCCCAGCGCCATTGGCAAGTCGAGGCGCGCCAGGGTTTCGCCGATCGGTCCGCTGGCCAAGGCTTTGCCGTCGCTAAGCAGCACCAAGTGATCGGCAAGCCGTGCGACTTCGTCTTGCGCATGGCTGACGTACAACACCGGAATATCCAGTTCGTCATGCAGGCGTTGCAGGTATGGCAGGATTTCGTTTTTACGCTGGCTGTCGAGCGCGGCCAGCGGTTCATCCATCAGCAGCAGTTTCGGGCTGGTCAACAAGGCGCGGGCGATGCCGACCCGTTGGCGTTCACCACCGGAAAGGTGTTGCGGATGACGCTCCAGCAAATGGCCGATACCAAGCAGTTCGGTGGCTTGCGCCATGTCGACGCGGCGTTGCGACTTGGCGATACGCTTCAGACCGAATTGCAGATTGGCCAGCACTGACAGGTGCGGAAACAGGCTGGCTTCCTGAAACACGTAACCGAGCGCGCGTTTGTGCGGCGGGACAAAAATGCCGTTGTCGCTGTCCTGCCAGATTTCATCGTTGATCTGCACGAAGCCTTGTTCGGCACGTTCCAGCCCGGCGATGCAGCGCAGGCAAGTGGTTTTGCCCGAGCCGGAATGGCCGAACAACGCGCTGACTCCGCGACCCGGCAGATGTAGATCGATGTCGAGGCTGAAGCCTGAATAGGCGAGTTGCAAACGTGCATCAATCATCGATCAGCTCCAGCCTGCGCGGGTTTTGCGGCTGGAGTACAACGCCAGCAATACGAGGAACGAGAACACTAGCATCGCCCCGGCCAGCCAATGGGCCTGGGCGTATTCCATCGCTTCGACGTGGTCATAGATCTGCACCGAGACCACGCGGGTCTTGTCGGGAATGTTGCCGCCGATCATCAGTACCACGCCGAATTCACCGACGGTATGCGCGAATCCGAGGATCGCCGCGGTGACAAAACCGGGGCGCGCCAAAGGCAGAATCACGCTGAAAAAAGTGTCCCAGGGATTGGCGCGCAATGTTGCGGCCACTTCCAGTGGGCGGGTGCCGATTGCCGAGAACGCGTTTTGCAACGGTTGCACCACGAACGGCATGGAATAGATCACCGAACCGATCACCAGGCCGGTGAAACTGAAAGTCAGAGTGCCCAGCCCCAGCCATTGGGTGAATTGGCCGAGAAAACCGTGCGGGCCCATCATCAGCAACAGATAGAAACCAATGACGGTGGGAGGCAGCACGAGGGGCAGGGCGACGATCGCCCCGATCGGGCCGCGCAACCACGAACGGCTGCGCGACAACCACATGGCAATCGGAGTGCCGACAACCAGCAGGATTGCGGTGGTCAGGGACGCCAGTTTCAGGGTCAGCCAGATCGCCGCGAAATCGGCACTCGTCAGCGACATTTAGAGCTGGTAGCCGTAGGACTTGATCACCGCAGCGGCTTTCGGGCCTTTGAGGTATTCAACCAGCGCTTTGGCGGCGGCGTTGTCCTTGCCTTTGTTGAGAATCACGGCGTCCTGTTTGATCGGGTCGTGCATGCTGGCAGGCACGATCCACGCCGAACCGCTGGTGACTTTGCCGTCCTTGTAAATCTGCGACAGCGCTACGAAGCCGAGTTCGGCGTTGCCGGTGGAAACGAACTGGTAGGCCTGAGTGATGTTCTGGCCTTCAACGATCTTGGCTTTGGTCGCTTCGGTCAGTTTGAGTTTTTCCAGCACCTGGGTGGCGGCCAGGCCATATGGCGCGGCTTTCGGGTTGGCGATGGACAGATGCTGGTATTCGTTCTTTTTCAGAACCTCGCCCTTGGCGTCGACATAACCTTCTTTTGCCGACCACAGTGCCAGGGTGCCGATGGCGTAGGTGAAGCGCGAGCCCTTAACGGTGTCGCCTTCTTTTTCGAGTTTTTCCGGGGTCGTGTCGTCAGCCGAGAGGAACACTTCGAACGGTGCGCCGTTCTTGATTTGGGTATAGAACTGACCAGTAGCGCCATAGGCTGCAACCAGTTTGTGCCCGGTGTCTTTTTCGAAATCGGCAGCGATCGCCTGGATCGGTGCAGTGAAGTTGGCGGCTACCGCTACCTGGACTTCATCTGCCTGGGCAGCGCCAATGGCGAAGGTCGCCAGCAAAGCGGCCAGGCAGGTAGGGGCAAAACGTGAGGCACGAATGGTCATGTAACAGCTCCGTTGTTGGCGTGTGCACTGGGCAGTTATTGTTGGAGGTGGACTGCGCCGATGCGAGGGGTGAATTCGCTATATAGCGAAATATATAGCGAAATGCCGCCAAACGGGAAGTACTGGTTCAAACAGGGGTGAGCGCCGCTGGACAGCGGCGCCGACTCAAGCCCGTCGCTACTTGAGTTTCGCCAAAGCCCCATCCGCCAATTGCCGGGTCAATTCAGCGCTGCCGAGCTCTTTGCCTAGCGTGAATGCCTGCCCGGCCCAGAGGTTGGCAAACTCTGCCTCACGCTTGGCTCGCAGCGGCATTAACGCACCACCGGCCAACGGAAATGCCGGGGCTTTCGACGACATCGGCCCCAGCTCACGCATAGCGCGGTTGAGAATACCCCGTGCCGGGCGTCCGGTGAAAATATTGGTGATCGCGGTTTCACTTTCCTTGGCGGTGCGCAATGCCTGGTGATGTGCGGCGCTGACTTTCGCCTCCGGTGTAAACAAGTAGGCGGTGCCGACCTGTACCGCCGCCGCGCCAAGCATCAACGCTGCGGCAACCCCCCGCGAATCGCCAATTGCGCCGGCAGCAATCACCGGCACGCTCACCGCATCGACAATCTGGGGCACCAGCGCAAACGTTCCGACCTGGCTGCTCAAGTCTTCGCTGAGAAACATCCCGCGATGGCCACCCGCTTCATAACCCATGGCGATGATCGCGTCGCAGCCGTTGTTTTCCAGCCAGATGGCTTCATCGACCGTGGTCGCAGACGAGAGGATCTTTGCCCCGGTGGCCTTGACCCGATTGAGCAGGGACTTTTCCGGTAGACCAAAGTGGAAGCTCACCACCTCAGGACGAAACTCTTCCAGCACTTCACACGCAGCCGCATCGAACGGCGCCCGATTGGACACTGGTGTCGGTGCATCGAAATCGGCGCCCAGTTCGCGGTAATACGGCTCCAGCAAATTTTTCCACGCCTGTGCGCGTTGCTCATCGGCGGCCGGAGGCTGGTGGCAGAAGAAATTGACGTTGAACGGTTTGTCGGTGTGCTGACGAATGGTTTTCAGCTCTTCGCGCAATTGCTCGATGCTCAGCATGGCGGCCGGCATCGAACCGAGGCCCCCGGCATTGCACACGGCTATCACCATGGACGAGTTCGTCGCCCCGGCCATCGGGCCCTGGATGATCGGCAATTGAATGCCAAGCAGATCAAGAATGCGGGTGTCTGGCCATTGGCTCATTACAGCGGTTCTCCGAACAACGAAACGGAGGCAGTTTTTTAACAGCAAAACCGTCTCCGCAGCCAGTCTGAAATTCAGAACAGCCTGTGCAGTTTTTCAGCGTCGATGGAATCCACCACCACCGCCGCCCCCGAACGAATGGTTCATGAATTGCGACGAGTTATGAAAGTTGTTGGTGCGCTGATTGCCAACGTTGCGCGCGGCGGATTCGCGATTGAGGTTCTGCAGTTGTGCGTTGTTGTTGATCGGCGCCGTGCGCGTAGCGTTGCCGCCGACCATTGATTGCCAGCCACTGTCGGTGCGTTTGTAGACGTTGCCATCGTGGCCGGCGTAGACGTTGTCGCCAACGTGCGCGGCGCCACCGTTGCGCCCGTGAATGCCGCCGAACTGCGTGGTATTGCCGGTGTTGGGGTTATACACGGCGCCGCGATTGGCCGTGACCTGGCTGCCATTGCGGGTATTGCCGGCAGTGACCCGCCCGCCGGCAATGGCGCCACCGTTGGGGCCGACCACTTCGCCACTGCGCCCGGCGGCGTAGTTGCCGTTGTAGACATTGTGTACAGCGCCGCGTTGGCCGGCGGCGGCAACGCCGGTGCGAGAGTTATAGGACGAACCGACCTGGCCGGCCCAGCGATTGCCGGTCCAGGCGTTGTACCCGGCGCCAGAGCGGCTGACGGTCGCCCGATCGCCCCATTGATGATAGATATTGCCGGTCGTCCCGGCCCAGCCGCCGGGCCCCCACGCCACTGCGCCGCCGTGATAACCGTACGCGGCGCCGCCCCAGGCCAGTGGCGCCGGATACAAGTGCGGCCCCCAGGCGTAGCCCCAGCCGTAATTGCCCCACCACGGGTACGCGCCCCAGCCCCAGCCCATCGCGACAGTGCTGCCGCCCCAGCTCCAGCCGAAGCCGAAACCGAAGGTCCAGCCGGTCCAGGGTGTGTAACGGATGGCGACACCAAAACCGTAGGTGACTGGCGGGCCATACCAGACACTGCCGACCCACGGCGTATACGGATAACCGGTGCCGTAGACCACGACGCCGGTCGCCGGATCGAGGTTCGAGCCCTGATAACCCGGGGTGTAACCGACAACCACGGTATCGCCGCTGGACTCATAGACTTTGACGTAAGTGAGGTAATGCATGGGCGAGCTCGGCGGAATCGAATAGATCACCGCCGGCACCGAGCTGGCTACGGCCCAAGGGCCATTCACTGTTGTCGCGCTAAACCAGATACCGTTCTCTACCGCCCACCAACTGTTGTTGTCGACCCGGATTATCGGCGTGGCGCTGTTGACCACATACTGCAGCGGCGTGCTGTCGATCGCCTTGAGTTGCGGTTCGCCGTCGAACTGCGGCGCGGTCATTTTTACCGCGCTTTTCTTGATCGCCGAGGTCTGCGGAATGCTCGCGGCAATCGCCGCTTCCTTGGCTTGCGGGGTGCCTGCCACCGACGCCTTGACGTTCTCTTTCGGGCTGTCATCGGGGATGTTGGCAAAATCTGCCGGCAATTTGTCCGCCGGGGTAAACGTCCACGGGCCGTTCATGTCGCTGGCGCGAAACCATCGACCGGAAATCAGCAGATAGCTGTTCTGGTCGCCGATTTCCTTGAAAATATGCCCGGTGGTATTGCTCACATATAACAGGCCCGTGCCCTGAATCGGTAGCCACTGCGGCGCGCCATCAGTGACCAGCAACTCGGTGGGCGTGGTGGCGACAACGATCTTTGGTTGTGGCGGCTTGGCGAGGCTGGGGATCTTGTCTTTCGGATCACTCTGCCCGGTCAGCAGATCCACTTGCCGGCTCTTGATCGCGGCCTGTTTGGCCTTCTCCAGATCGGCCGGTGGCGAAGCCAGGCGCGTGTAATCGCCGTTCAACCGGTCAGCGACCATCCAGCCATCGAAGACGTGCAGGTAGTGCTTGCCCTGTTCATCCTTCAGCAACAACGGGCGAGTATTGATCACGCGTTGCAGCGCGGTGCCTTCGACGGGGCGATACGCGGCGTCGCCATCGATATAGACGAGCAGTGCCGGAACCTCGGAACTGATGATCGTCGGCGGCGTGTTTTCGAGTGGCGCGCTGTCGGCTTTCTGTTCGGCCGAGAGTACGCCGACAGCGGCTTCCAGCTGATCGAGGGAAATGGTTTTCTTGCGGCTTTCGGCATCTTGTTGCAGCGCTGCGAGCCAGGTGTTGGCCTGACTGGCATCGGCGGGGAAATCCGCCTTGATGATCTTGTATTGATCGAGCGCAACCCAGCGCGTGGCTTTGTCGACCAGGGTGTGGGCGCTGAACTGGACGATGCCGTAAGTGGACTTGCCATCGGCACCGCTGGCTTCGACGGCCGCGCGGGCATTGAGGGTGTATCCATCCCAGCTGTCGAGTTGTGGTTGATACACCGTCAGTCTGGCCTTGCCGCTGGTGATGACTTGCGGCCACGACGGCGCCGCCGGGGCGGTTTGCGCTGGCGTAGCGTCCGCGGCTGCGCACACCTTGCCAAACGCCAGCAGACACAGGATCAACATCACAAACAACGAACGCGGGTAAGACATCGTCAGCTCCATCGACAGGCCGATTTCAAAAGGAATAACGGCGAAAGTACGACCGTCGAAAAAGCATAGCCGCCCGCCATGGAAATACCCGGCGGATTGCTGGATTGGCGGAAAGTCGAGTGTGGCAACGTGTTGCGATGTGGTATTTCAAGGGACGAAATCTTCAAACCAGCCAAGTGAGGCCGTCATGTTCAACGCCATATTGATCGACAAAGACGACAGCGGTTACCGCGCCAGCCTGCAGCAGATCAACGAAGACCAATTGCCCGCAGGCGATGTCACCGTGCGGGTTGCCTACAGCACGCTGAACTTCAAGGATGGCCTGGCAATTACCGGCAGCAGCCCGGTGGTGCGCAAGTTTCCGATGGTGCCGGGGATCGATCTGGCGGGCACTGTCGAGGTCAGCTCGCACCCGGACTACAAGGTCGGTGATCAGGTGTTGCTCAATGGTTGGGGCGTGGGTGAAAACCATTGGGGGGGGCTGGCGCAAAAGGCTCGGCTCAACGGCGACTGGCTGATTCCATTGCCCAAAGCCTTTACGGCGGCGCAAGCCATGGCGATCGGTACGGCGGGCTACACGGCAATGCTGTGCATCCTCGCGCTGGAGCGCAACGGGGTGACGCCGGATCAGGGCGAAGTGCTGGTGACAGGCGCCAACGGCGGTGTCGGCAGTTTTGCCATCGCCTTGCTGAGCAAGCTTGGTTATCGCGTGGTCGCGTCCACGGGCCGGGTCTCCGAGCATGAATATCTGCAACAGTTGGGCGCTGTCGAAATCATCGATCGCGCGACGTTGTCCGAGCCGGGCAAGCCTCTGGCCAAAGAACGTTGGGCAGCTGTCGTCGATTCGGTCGGCAGTCACACGCTGGCGAATGCCTGCGCCAGCACCCGCTCGGAAGGCACGGTCGCAGCCTGCGGCCTGGCTCAGGGCATGGACTTTCCCGCGTCGGTGGCGCCGTTCATTTTGCGCGGTGTGACGCTGGCCGGGATCAACAGCGTGACCCAGCCCAAGGCGCGCCGTATAGAGGCCTGGGATCGTCTGGCCAAGGATCTGGACTTCTCGTTACTGGCATTGATCAGTGACGAAATCGGCTTGAGCGAAGCCATCGAGGCGGCGCCAAAACTACTCGCCGGGAAGCTGCGGGGCAGGGTTGTGGTCGACGTCAATCGCTGACAGAGTAGGCGCCATTGCGGCGCTTACCCGCTGCACTTCAATTGACAGGGAGTGGCATTTTCGATGGATTTGAAACGACAGCAGATCGACTCGTTCACGGTTTCAGGCTTGCGTGTCCGCACCGGCAATGCTGCAGAGCATGTGGCCGAGACAGCAAAAATCGGTCCGATGTGGGGCGAGTTTTTCGCTCGCGGACTGGCTGACGACATGCCCGCCAAGCAAGTGAACTCTCCGGTCTACGGCGTGTACTCAGCTTACGAATCGGATGCTTCGGGTCAGTTCGACGTGACCGCCGGCGTTGCTGTCACTCAGCCTGCTGAAGGTTTCGATGCTGTGGTGGTTGAAGCTGGCGATTATCTGGTGTTCGAAGCACAGGGACCGTTGCCCGACGCGGTGATTGCGACCTGGGGGAAAATCTGGACGTTCTTCGAAGCCAATCCGCAGATTGAACGGCGTTACGCGACTGACTTCGAAGCCTATACCGGCCCCGAATCAGTCGCGGTCTACATCGGCATTCGTTAAGGCTGCATTTCGCGCTCGAGCAACTGCCGCTTGCGTTCGACGCCCCAGCGATAACCCGAGAGATTGCCATCGCTGCGAACCACGCGATGGCAAGGGATCGCCACGGCCAGCCGGTTGGCGCCGCAAGCCTGGGCCACCGCGCGCATCGAGGTGGGGGCGCCAATGCGTTGGGCGATGTCGGCGTAACTGGCCGTGCTACCCGCCGGGATTTCGCGCAGCGCTTGCCAGACGCGTTCCTGAAATGCCGTGCCTCTGACGTCCAGGGGCAGATCCAGGCCAATCGCCGGCGCTTCTATAAATCCCACAACCTTGGCGATCAATTGCTCAAAGCCGCTATCGGCACCGATCAGGTTGGCTTTGCGAAATTGATCCTGCAGATCACAGACCAGTTGGTGCGGGTCCTCACCCAACAGAATCGCGCACACCCCGCGTTGACTTTGCGCTACCAGAATCGCCCCGAGCGAGCACTGGCCAACGGCAAAACGAATATCGTTGTTCTGCCCGGCCGCGCGAAAATCACCGGGCTTCATGCCCAGCACCTGATCGGCTGATTCGTAGAAACGGCTATTGGAGTTGAAACCGGCATCGTATAGCGCATCGGTGACCGAACCGCCATCTACCAGGCGCTCACGCACGCGACGTGAACGATGGGCGGCGGCATAGCCTTTTGGTGTCAGGCCGGTAGCGGCTTTGAAAACCCGATGAAAATGAAAAGGGCTCAAACCGGCGGTTTCGGCGAGTTCATTCAGTGCCGGTGGCGTGTCAGCGGCTTCTATCTGCCGACAGGCTGTTGCCACTGTGGCGGCGTGTTGCGCGCTGACCTCGGTTTGATCCTTGCTGGCGCGTTTGCTCGGCCGATAGCCGGCCGCTTCAGCCTGTTCGGCAGTCTCGAAAAACTCGACATTCTGCGGTTTCGGCAACCGCGCAAGGCTGCTCGGGCGGCAATAGATGCCTGTGGTTTTCACCGCATAGACAAACTGCCCGTCAGCTTGTGGGTCACGCGCAACCACGGCAGCCCAGCGTGGATCGTTTTCGATGTTGAGAGGCGCAAGCGTTTTCATGTGGATTCTTCCGTTGACCTGTTTGATTCAGGTTAACCAGAGTCAGCAAGCGCAACACTCCGGGCCTTGCGGTCAAACTTTTGGTATTTCGCCGGCGACGCGAAAAGTCAGGTTGATCCGTTGTTCGCCCAGACGTGGGTGTCGACCGTGCTTGATCGGCAAGACGCCGTGAAAGCGCAACCGATCAACGCCGCCCCAGACCACCATGTCGCCATGCAACAGCGCAATCCGCTGGCTTTTGTCACTGCGATTGAACCCACCGAAAAGAAACATCGCCGGCAACCCGAGCGACAGCGAAACAATCGGTGCAGCGTAGGAGTTTTCGTCTTTGTCCTGATGCAATGACATCTTCGCACCGGGGATATATTGGTTGATCAGGCAGGAATCTGCCGCGAAATGTGTAAACCCCGCTCGCGCTGCCGCCGAATGTGCCAGATCGGCAAACACCGCTGGCATCGCCGGCCACGGCAAGCCGCTGAGCGGATCGGCGCTTGCATAGCGATAACCGCTGCGATCGGTGATCCAACCCAGTTTTCCGCAGTTGCTGGTGCCCACCGACATGCTGAAGCCGCCGGGCGTCATCATATGGCGCAACGGTGCTGCGAGCAGAATCCTGTCCAGTTCCGGCAAAAGTTGATCGACCACCGGCAGGGCAAAACCGCGCAGCAGCCATGACTGTTCGCCAATCTGCTCGGCACGGGGTTGTTGTTCGGGTTCGTGGTCGGCGAACAAGTCGAAATTGCTCGGTTGCATGAGAGTCATGACGCGTCGTGAAAGATGATGCCTAGGGTATGCCGTTTTCCACTGTGCAGGCGACTGACGCCATGACGCATGGTCACCCGATAGTCGCCGCGCGTGCCTTTTACCGGGCGCTGGTTCACGGCAAAGATCAGCGCGTCACCTTTTTTCAGGTCCAGCACTTGCGGGCGTGTTTGCATGCGCGGGCGTTGCTCGGTCAAGACGAATTCACCGCCGGTAAAGTCCAGCCCCGGTTCTGACAGAAGGATCGCCACTTGCAGTGGAAACACTGATTCGCCGTACAGATCCTGATGCAGGCAATTGTAGTCCTGCGGGCCGTACTGCAATAACAGCGGAGTAGGGCGTAACTGGCCAGCCGCATGGCAGCGCTGCAAGAATTCGGCGTGCGTGGGCGGAAACTCGATGGGTAGATTCATTCGTTGGTACCAGCGATTCGCCAGTGGCGCCAGGCGCGGATACAGGGCGGTGCGCAGGCGCTCGACCGTTGCGGGCAGCGGATAGCGGAAGTACTTGTACTCGCCACGACCGAAACCGTGGCGGGCCATGATCACCTGCGCGCGAAACGGTTCGGTCTGCGGATACAGCGCACTCAAGCGATCACAGCTTTCACTCGACAGCAGCGCGCGAATGACCGCGCAACCGTGTTCATCCAGCTGTTGTTCCAGGTCTGCCCAATCGAGGGTGTCCAGCCGGGAAGGTGACATCGACATACTGACTCCTTGACGCAAGGTCGAGTCGATCAGTCTGAGCGAGGACAGGCGGCAGAACACTCCGCCGCTTGCGGTCAAATTGCTGTCGGTGTCTTACAGCGCTTTGCTGACAGCGATTTCGCTGATCAGGTCTTCCTTCCCGTGGATTTTGTCGAGCTCGGCCCGAGCTTCCGCTTCGGTGCCGTTTACCAGTTGCGCGAACTCGAAGCGGCGCTCACCGTTGAGTTTGTACTTGATGACGTATTTGGTCGTTTGGGCCACGGTCATGCATTCCTTTTGAATGGGCAGAGCGTCTCAGCTGAGTTTGGTGCTGGAGCGGCGGATGATCTTGATCGAATGGGTCAGGGTCGGCTTGCGCGTCACGCTGATTGGCCGACGGTTGACGGTGTCGATGGTGATGTTCCAGAAACCGGTGCTCGGCGCCGTGATACGTGCCGGGAAGGTGTCGAAAGCGCCGCCGTGATAGGTGTGACGACCGCCGTTCTTGAAGCTGCGGAAGTTGGCGTCGTTCATCAGACGGATGTTGCACATTTGCGAGCATTGGATGACGACGATGTCGTCTTCGTTGAGGTGTTCGCGCTGGTGAATGAATTTCATGGGCGCCTCCAGAAGGGCTTTTTCTACAAAATCAAAACGATAGCTTGTCGATTGGGCGCAGTTTATCAGCCCGCACGGGTTATTATCTGGCCGTCGGGCGTTGGTTTGACAATTTTGAACAGATATTCGCAATCGGATGCGGGTTAAATGCAGAAGGCCCCGGAGAAAAACGGCATTTGTGCTGTCGGACGGTCTTTAACGGAGGTTTTGTATGAAGTGGGGTGTGGTGTGTGTGCCGTTGGTTTTGGCTATGGCTGGTTGTGCGAATGTTTCCGAAATCAATGAAACATTGCCGACCATGAGCGTGATCTCCGGCAAGAAGCCCCATGAATATGCTCAATGCCTGGCCGAAAAACTCGCGGACAGCCGTGGTGCATTGCAGATGCAGCCGCACAAGGACGGCGTTCGTGTGATCGTTCCGGGGAAGTTTTCCTCAGGCCCGGCCGCCGTATTTGATATTGAAGATCGCTCCGGCGGCAGCAGCATCAAGCTGCATGAGCGCATGTCCAATGTGCCGGTACGTCCACGAGATGTGCGTAACGCGGCCAACGCGTGTATTTCCGGCTGATAGACTGTTCAGTCATCAGTATCGATGCCGTCACAGTGATGCTGTGGCGGCATTTTCATTTCTGGAGTCGCGATGAAGCGAGAGCAAGTACGGGAACGCCACGCAGAGGGCCTGATCTCTGCCACCCATGTAATCCAGAACCCGGCGAACCCGGGGGAGTGGATCGTGTTTTTCAAGAAAAGCGCCGGGCGCAGTTATTTCCTGGTGGATGACAACGATGAGGTCGAATCTTTCGGCCGGCTCGACGATTTGATCGAAGTGGTGCGCGGCCTCGGGATCAAGTTCGCCGAAATTCACATGTAAGGTTTACTTGCAGACCACCACCACGCTGCGATTTTTATAGTTGCCGACGTCGACGCCCAGGGTCTTGTCGCTCTCCTTGGGCTGTGGCGTGCCGTCGGTACCGACGATGCGATAACCGGTGCCTGCGCACGAAGCATCGGCTTTTTCATAGCAGGTGGCCCAGGAATTGGCTTCGCCGGAGCAATCGATGCTCAACCCCTGCTCGCCGTTGTTCAGGTACGTGGTTTCGGACGTGGCGCAGCCGCTCAGCGCCAATACCGCGAGAAGGGGCAGTAATCTGTTCATGTTCATGGTTATGTTCGTCTTCAGCGAGGGGGACTAGACGCTCTGACAGCGCCGGTATGAAAAGGTTATAGCGATTGGCCACGTGTTTTTGCGCAGCCACAAAAAAAGCCCTGCACACTGGCAGGGCTCTTTGTATCTCGGGACTGATCAGTCCTGAGTTTTGCCGCGTCGCTTTGGCGCGGGAGGGGTGTAATCGAGCACCGACGCTACTTCAATTGCCATCGCTTCGCTGGGTAGCGGCCCGGAGACATCTTCGCCATTGCTGGCGGTGATGTGCCACTGGCCATCTTTGCCTTTGTCGACCGTGTACCCGTTGATGATTTTTGCTTCGGCCATCTATCTGTCTCGTTCGCTGGTTCAAAGCCGTCATGATACCGGCAAATGCTCCCATTGGGGTGTGATGAGCGTATGGTTGTGCAGTTTGCCGGCGCCTTTGAGCTACGCTGTTCTGACTCTGCGCAGAAGCCGAGGGAACTATCGGCGAGAATATTTCTCTATGATGGCATCGGTTAGCCAGTGCGGGGCATTGTAAGGTGCACGCCGCCTGATTAGACTGCGCCGAAACTCGTACACACAGCCCTTTCAAGGACTTATATGATCAAGAAATGCTTGTTCCCAGCAGCCGGTTACGGTACTCGCTTCCTGCCAGCGACTAAAGCCATGCCTAAAGAAATGCTGCCGGTGGTAAACAAGCCACTGATCCAGTACGGCGTCGAAGAAGCACTGGACGCTGGCCTGACGCAAATCTCCATCGTTACCGGTCGTGGCAAGCGCGCTCTGGAAGACCACTTCGACATCAGCTACGAGCTGGAAAACCAGATCAAGGGTACCGACAAAGAGAAATACCTGGTCGGCATCCGCAAGCTGCTCGACGAGTGTTCGTTCTCTTACACCCGTCAGACCGAAATGAAAGGTCTGGGCCACGCGATCCTCACCGGCCGCCCGCTGATCGGTGACGAACCGTTCGCCGTGGTACTGGCGGATGACCTGTGCGTCAACCTCGAAGGCGACGGCGTACTGACCCAGATGGTCAAGCTGTACAAGCAGTTCCGCTGCTCGATCATCGCCATCCAGGAAGTCGATCCGCAGGAAACCAGCAAGTACGGCGTTATCGCTGGCGAAATGATCCGCGACGACATCTATCGCGTGCACAGCATGGTCGAGAAGCCAAAACCGGAAGACGCGCCGTCGAACCTGGCGATCATCGGTCGTTACATCCTGACCCCGGACATTTTCGACCTGATCGAACAAACCGAGCCAGGCAAGGGCGGCGAAATCCAGATCACCGACGCCCTGATGAAACAAGCCCAGAACGGCTGCGTGATGGCCTACAAATTCAAAGGCAAGCGTTTCGACTGCGGTGGTGCTGAAGGCTACATCGAAGCGACCAACTTCTGCTTCGAGAACTTCTACAAGACTGGCAAGGCTTACTAAGAGCGCTTGATTGGTCTGCATGAACAAGCCACCTTCGGGTGGCTTTTTCATTTTCCGCCCCTATATGGATAGCAGCGCTTGCCCAAAGGATGACTCCGGGTATGCTGATCCCCTGCCGAGGAGATAGAAATGGCCTACGATTTTGACCTTTATGTGATTGGTGCCGGTTCCGGCGGTGTACGGGCTGCGCGTTTTGCGGCCGGTTTCGGCGCGAAAGTGGCGGTGGCCGAGAGCCGTTATCTGGGCGGGACCTGTGTCAACGTCGGCTGTGTGCCGAAAAAACTGTTGGTGTACGGCGCGCATTTCGCTGAAGACTTCGAGCAGGCGTCCGGTTTCGGCTGGAACCTGGGCGAAGCGAATTTCGATTGGGCGACGCTGATCGCCAACAAGGATCGCGAGATCAATCGCCTCAACGGCATTTATCGCAATCTGCTGGTCAACAGTGGCGTCACCCTGCATGAGGCTCACGCGAAAATCGTCGGCCCGCATGAAGTTGAAGTGAACGGTGAGCGCTTTACCGCGAAAAACATTCTGATCGCTACCGGTGGCTGGCCGCAGATTCCGCAGATTCCGGGTCGCGAACACGCGATCGGTTCGAACGAAGCGTTCTTCCTCAAAGAGTTGCCTAAACGCGTGCTGGTCGTGGGCGGAGGTTACATCGCAGTCGAATTCGCCGGAATTTTCCATGGCCTCGGCGCGAACACCACGCTGCTGTATCGCGGTGATCTGTTCCTGCGTGGTTTCGACGGTTCGGTGCGCAAGCATTTGCACGAAGAGCTGACCAAGCGTGGCCTCGATCTGCAATTCAACGCCGACATCGCGCGCATCGACAAACAGGCTGACGGCAGCCTGAAAGCCACTCTGAAGGACGGTCGCGTACTGGAAGCGGATTGCATTTTCTACGCCACTGGCCGGCGCCCGATGCTCGACAATCTCGGGCTGGAAAGCACCGATGTGCAGCTCACCGACAAAGGCTTCATCAAGGTCGACGAGCAGTACCAGACCAGCGAGCCATCAATTTTGGCGTTGGGCGACGTCATCGGTCGAGTGCAACTGACGCCGGTGGCGTTGGCCGAGGGTATGGCGGTAGCGCGACGCTTGTTCAAGCCGGAGCAATATCGTCCGGTAGATTACAAGATGATCCCGACCGCAGTGTTCAGCCTGCCAAACATCGGCACGGTGGGTTTGACCGAAGAAGAGGCGCGCGAAGCGGGTCACGATGTGGTGATTTTCGAGAGCCGCTTCCGCCCGATGAAGTTGACCTTGACCGAGTGCCAGGAGAAAACCCTGATGAAGCTGGTGGTCGACGGCAAAACCGACAAAGTCCTCGGCTGTCACATGGTTGGCCCAGACGCCGGTGAAATCGTCCAGGGCCTGGCGATTGCCTTGAAGGCTGGTGCGACCAAGCGTGACTTCGACGACACGATCGGGGTGCACCCGACGGCCGCCGAAGAGTTTGTCACCATGCGTACGCCGGTCGGCGCTTAAGCGTCTTTCGATTTGGCCGAGTCTGGCGCTGCCGCTACGGTAGCTGCCAGACGCTGGCTTTCTTCCAGGCTCGCCTGAGCGTTGCTCAGTTCCTTTTTCAATGACTGATTCAGCAGCGTTTGCTCATCGACGCTCTGTTTGAGTGCCTGGCTTTCCAATCCTGCTACACGTAAACGTTCCTGGAGAAGAGTGCGTTCGCTATCGACACGGGCCGCTTGTTCAAGCAATTGATCCTGACGCTGATTGCTCTGCTTGAGCTGATCCTGCATTAGATTCAGTTCGCGCAGGGTGCCACGGTTTTCCGTGAGCAGGCGTTCGTTGTCACGGTGCAGTTGGGTGATTTCGTCCTGGCGAACCAGTGCACTTTGCTGTGCCTGACGCAGTTCGGCCTGAATTTGCTGCACCTGGCCTTCGTGACGGCTCTGTTCCTGCTCGCGCTGTTCTTTGCTGGCGTTGCGGTAATGTTCCAGCGCGTCGCGGGCGTGCAGGTGTTTTTCTTCCAGCGAGCGAATCTGCTCGTCCTTGTCCTGCAGGCGCAACTCAAAGTCGGCCAGTGCCTGATTCAAACCGGCATTACGGGTTTGCTCGGTCTGCAGCATTGAGCGCGTGCTATTCAGGGCTTCGGACTCGCGCTCCAGCGCTGCGCCTTGAATGTCGTGCGCCTGTTCAAGCTTTTCCAGCGCCTGGCGGATCTGCTTCAGCTCCGATTCCAGCGCCTCGCGCTGCTCCTCAAACTGCTCGCGAGCTTGCTCGATGGGCTCTTGCGCCTGCTCTTTGAGGCGCTGCGCGAGGCGTGAAACCAGAGCGGTCAGCTCGTCATCGATCGGTTCTGCCGAGGCTTCTACCGGTTGCGCGCCGTCATCCAGCTCTTTCAGATACCGATGGATCGTGGTCTTCGAGCCGGTGTTGCCCATTTCGATGCGTACTGCATCGATGCTTGGGTGTTCGCCGCGAGCAAGAATCGCCGTGCGCGCGATCTGCACCAGTGCTTTGGTAATGCCGCCACGGGCCATGTGAACTCCTACGATTACGTACTGTGGTACATGCCACTAAAGTACGCAGTGTACCATGCTGAAAATAAAGGTAAATGATTGCAGGACGAGAGGCGGGATATACTGGTATTACCCAGTGTCAGACGGCAAAATGCACATCTGCGCCCCCGCAGTAGTACGCCAACGAGAAAACAGCCCATGAGCGATCTGGATCGCTATCTGCAAGCCGCCACCCGTGACAACACGCGCCGAAGCTATCGCGCGGCCATCGAGCATTTCGAAGTGAAGTGGGGCGGGTTCCTGCCGGCCACGGCCGACAGCGTCGCGCGGTATCTGGTGGCACATGCCGGCGAGCTGTCGGTCAACACGCTGAAGCTGCGTCTGTCGGCGCTGGCGCAATGGCACAATAGCCAGGGCTTTGCCGATCCGACCAAGGCGCCGGTAGTGCGCAAGGTGTTCAAAGGCATTCGTGCTCTGCACCCGGCGCAGGAGAAGCAAGCCGAGCCATTGCAATTGCAGGATCTGCAGCGCGTCATCGATTGGCTGGAGCAAGAGGCGCAAACTGCGAGGGAGCAGCAGGATCGACCGTTACTGCTCAAGGCTTACCGTGATCGCGCACTGATTCTTCTAGGTTTCTGGCGTGGATTCCGTAGCGACGAGTTGTGCCGCATGCAGATCGAACACGTGCAAGCGCACGCCGGCAAAGGCATCACCTTGTATTTGCCGCGCAGTAAAGGGGACCGGGAGAACCTCGGGCAGACCTATCAAGCCCCGGCACTGCTCAAGCTGTGCCCGGTGCAGGCCTACATCGACTGGATCAGCGAAGCGGCGCTGGTGCGTGGCCCGGTATTTCGCAGCATTGATCGCTGGGGCAATCTGAACGAGGAGGGCTTGCACGCCAACAGCATCATCCCGTTACTGCGTCAGGCGCTGGAGCGCGCCGGAATTGCCGCCGAAAACTACACCAGCCACTCGTTGCGACGCGGCTTCGCCACTTGGGCGCATCAGAGTGGCTGGGATCTGAAATCGCTGATGAGTTATGTCGGCTGGAAGGATATGAAGTCGGCGATGCGCTATGTTGAAGTCAGCCCATTCCAAGGGATGGCTCGGATTACGGATAACCCGGCTTCGTCGTAGATATCGTTTTCTTCTATTAATACAGTCCGCTAATAGCGAAAACAAATCAGCAGCATCAGGTTTGCCAATGAGCCATCCGTCGAACGAGTGGGTAGGATTCACCCATCGAATTCACAACCCTGACGGAGAGTCATCAATGCCTATCATCAACAGCCAAGTAAAACCGTTCAAAGCTACCGCGTTCAAAAACGGCGACTTCGTTCAAGTCTCGGACGCTGACCTGAAAGGCAAGTGGTCGGTCGTGTTCTTCTACCCAGCCGACTTCACCTTCGTTTGCCCAACCGAGCTGGAAGACCTGGCTGACAACTACGCTGCTTTCCAGAAACTCGGCGTAGAGATCTACAGCGTTTCCACCGATACCCACTTTGCCCACGCTGCCTGGCACAACACTTCGCCAGCCATCGGCAAAATCGAATACACCATGATCGGCGACCCGACCCACGCCATCTCCCGCAACTTCGACGTGCTGATTGAAGAAGTTGGTCTGGCTGACCGTGGCACCTTCGTGATCAACCCTGAAGGCCAGATCAAAATCGTTGAACTGAACGATGGCGGCGTTGGCCGTGACGCTTCCGAGCTGCTGCGCAAGATCAAAGCCGCTCAGTACGTTGCTGCTCACCCAGGCGAAGTTTGCCCGGCCAAGTGGAAAGAAGGCGAAGCCACTCTGGCTCCGTCCCTGGACCTGGTCGGCAAGATCTAAGTCTGTGACACGCAACTCAGGGCGGTACGCCGCACCTTCTTAAGTACGCTGCACCGCCCAAAAAAATGCCCGGGCGAGATTCGTTCGGGCTTTTTTTCGCCTCAAATAAAGGAAATCGCCCGTATGTTGGACGCCAATCTTAAAGCCCAGTTGAAATCGTACCTGGAACGGGTCACCCAGCCGATCGAGATCGTTGCCTCCCTCGACGACGGTGCGAAATCCCGTGAAATGCTGGAACTGCTGAAAGACGTTGCCAGTCTTTCGAGCCAGATTACTCTGATCGACAGCGGTGACGATGCCCGCAAGCCATCGTTCTCGATCAACCGCCCGGGCGCTGACATCAGTCTGCGTTTCGCCGGCATCCCGATGGGCCACGAATTCACTTCGCTGGTATTGGCCTTGCTGCAAGTCGGCGGCCACCCGTCGAAAGCCAGCGTTGAAGTGATCGAGCAGATTCGCTCGCTCAAAGGCGAGTTCAGCTTCGAGACTTACTTCTCGCTATCCTGCCAGAACTGCCCGGACGTGGTCCAGGCGCTGAACCTGATGGCCGTACTCAACCCGAACATCCGCCACGTCGCCATCGACGGCGCGCTGTTCCAGGACGAAGTCAACGATCGCAAGATCATGGCCGTGCCGAGCATTTACTTGAACGGGGAAAACTTCGGTCAGGGTCGCATGGGCCTGGAAGAAATTCTCGCCAAACTCGACACCGGCGCCATCGAGCGTCAGGCCGAAAAGATCAGCGCCAAACAAGCTTTTGACGTGCTGGTGGTCGGCGGTGGCCCGGCGGGTGCTTCGGCAGCGATTTACGCTGCACGTAAAGGCATTCGCACCGGCGTCGCCGCTGAGCGTTTCGGCGGTCAGGTGCTCGACACCATGGCCATCGAAAACTTCATTTCCGTGCAGGAAACCGAAGGGCCGAAACTGGCCACGGCGCTGGAAGAACACGTCAAACAGTACGACGTCGACATCATGAACCTGCAACGTGCCGACAAGCTGATCCCGGGCAAGAACGGCGCGCTGCATGAGGTGCGCTTCGCCAGCGGCGCGACCCTCAAAGCCAAAAGCGTGATCCTGGCGACCGGTGCGCGCTGGCGTGAAATGAACGTGCCGGGTGAGCAGGATTACCGCAACAAAGGCGTGGCGTACTGCCCGCACTGCGATGGTCCACTGTTCAAGGGCAAGCGTGTCGCGGTGATCGGCGGCGGTAACTCCGGCGTTGAAGCGGCCATCGACCTGGCCGGTATCGTGTCGCACGTAACGCTGCTGGAGTTCGATGTGCAACTGCGGGCTGACGCTGTGCTGCAACGTAAACTGCACAGCCTCAAGAACGTTACTGTGATCACCAGTGCGCAAACCACTGAAGTGACTGGGGATGGGCAGAAGGTCAACGGCCTGCGCTACAAGGATCGCAACACTGACGAGCTGCGCACGGTCGAGCTGGAAGGGATTTTCGTGCAGATCGGTTTGTTGCCGAACACTGACTGGCTCAAGGGCACCATCGAGCTGTCGCCACGGGGCGAGATCATTGTCGATAACCGCGGCGAGACCTCGATCCCGGGGATCTTCGCGGCTGGCGACGTCACTACGGTGCCGTACAAGCAGATCGTGATTGCAGTGGGCGAGGGCGCCAAGGCTTCGCTGAGTGCTTTCGATCACCTGATCCGCACGTCGGCCCCGGCGTAAACGTCAGGCCAGAAATGAAAAAACCCGTGAGCGATCACGGGTTTTTTATGCCTGACGTAAAAGATCGCAGCCTGCGGCAGCTCCTACAGAGATTGTGTAGGAGCTGGCGAAGCCTGCGATCTTTTTACAGCGGCGCTGGCTGGATGATCTCGACCCAGTAACCGTCCGGATCCTTGATAAACGCCAGGCTCTTCATGCGGCCATCGCTCAGGCGCTTCTGGAAATCACAGCCCAACTCTTCAAAACGTGCGCAGGCAGCGACGATGTCCGGCACCGAAATGCAGATGTGGCCAAAGCCACGCGGATCGGTATTACCGTTGTGATAGGCGAATTCCGCGTCGTTCTCGGTGCCGTGGTTGTGCGTCAGTTCGAGAATGCCCGGGATCGACTTCATCCACTGGGTGCGCGCAGCAGCGTCGGCCGGGATTTGCGCCTTGTCGACCAGTGCGAGGAAGTACAGGCTGAACTCGGCTTCGGCGAAATCACGTTTCTCGACCAGCGAGAAACCCAGCACGCGGGTGTAGAAGTCCAGGGACTTGGTGATGTCCTTCACACGCAGCATGGTGTGGTTGAAGACAAATTGCTGGGTTGCGCTGTCTGGCGTGGCGGTGACGCCGGGGAAAGTGTTCAGTTCGTGCAGGCTCATGGGCCCTCCAATAACTATGGGCGAGTGAATGGGCGCAATGATACGCATGCCTGCCGGCATCGCCAAATGAAAGGCGGGCTTGCCCTGCGCGTGGGCGAGGCTCAGACTTTACGGCTCAATCCGCGAGTGCGCCCGGCAATGATCCGACTGTTCAAATCCCTGTTTGTTTTATCCGCTTTATCGCTTGCCGCAACTTGCGCGCTGGCGGACGCACCGGGCGTGACCTGGCCTGCTGGCTGGGAGGTTGAAGCGTTGCCGCAAACGTCGCCGCAGGTATCCCGGCAACGAGCGGTAAAAAACGATACCGAGGGCAACCAGGTGATGGTGATGGAGTTGACCATGACGCAGGTCGAGACCGGCCATCAGGTCAACTTGCAGGGGGTGTTGCTGGAGATGCGCAAGTCCATTCAGAAGGATTTCTTCCAGGGTGGCTACCAGAGTGTCTGTAACAAAATTCATCCGGCAACGCTGGGTTCTTTGTCCGCGCTGGAGACGACTTGCACGATCACGGAAAACGGTCGGCACGTGTTGTCGCAAACCTTGGTTGCTGCGGTCGAGGCGGACAAGGCTTATGTTCTTTCCTACGCGGGGCAGGCCGAGGTTTATAAGGCGAGTGCCGACGAAATAGTGGCGGTAAGAAACAGTCTGAAACTTTAGCCGTCTGTTCTATGCATGACGTGACTAGATACCCGAACGGATTAAGCACAAAGTTAAACGTAGATCGCGAATGGCAACATCCCGCAGTGAAATGTTTAGCAGTCCGCTCACGAACGTTACAGACTATTCCTAACTTGTTCGATGAAATTCATTTCATTTGTTAGATATTGTCAATAAAAAAGCCCTGCATCGAGCAGGGCTTTTTTGTTGGCGTGAGATTAACCGCGCAACCAGGAATCAACGGTCGCAGCACCGTATTGTTCCTTCCAGGCTTTAAGGCCGCGGTGGTTGCCGCCCTTGGTCTCGATCAGTTCACCGGTGTGCGGGTTGTGATAAACCTTGACCACGCGTGCGCGGCGGGTTTTCGGTGCTGCCGAGGTTTGCAGAGCGGATTTTGCCGGATTCGGATCGAGAATGGAGATGATGTCTTTCAGGCCTTTGCCGTAGGTTTTCATCAGCCCCTGGAGCTTTTCTTCGAATTCGATTTCTTTCTTCAGCCCGGCATCGTTCTTCAGCGACTCCAGCTGCTTGAGCTGTTCCTGAAGGGCCTTTTCAGCTGCACGAAATTCAGCGAGTCTGGACAATATCTTTACTCCAATAGTGTGTTTGGCTGATACCAACCGCAAACAAAGCTATAAGCCAAGAGCCTTGAAGCGACTCGGTGATAAATGGCTCACCTGCGAATTTTTGCTCAGGTTGAAAAAATTGTAGTAGTTAATGCGCCAAGAGTAAATCCTGATCTTGTCTTCATGTAACAACAGCGGTGTTTTGTATCAGTTTGGTGCGCTTGGTCGGCGTTTCAAGCTTAACCCCGGCAAGTTAATGGTGACTTAATGCGCTGATGAAGTCCGCAGCCGGCATTGGTTTGCCGAAAAGATAGCCTTGCAGAAAGTTGACGTGATACGCGGTCAGATAATCGGCCTGTGCTTGAGTTTCGACACCTTCGGCAACAATCCCCAGATCAAGCTTGGCCGAGAGTTCGATAATCGTGTCGAGAATATGCCGCGACAGCGCGTCGATGCCGATCATGGCCACGAAACTCTGGTCGATCTTGAGGAAATCGACGTTGAACTTGCGCAAGTAACCGAGGCTTGAGTGGCCGGTACCGAAGTCGTCGATGGCAATCTTCACGCCCAGGGTGTGCAACTGCTCGAACAGTTGATGCGTGATGTCGGTGGGTTCAATCAATTCGCGCTCGGTCAGCTCGAGGATCAGGCTGACGCTGCCAGGGACGAATGCCGCGAGAAACTTGCGGCAGTCTTCAACCAGCTCCAGATCGCGACAATGACTCGCCGTGATGTTGATGCCGAGGTGAAAGGGCGTGGCGAAGGTTGATGACAGCGGCCCCAGTACGGCAGCGGTCTGCTGCATCAACGAACGGGTCATCGGCACGATCAATCCGGAGTGCTCGGCAAACGGAATGAACAGGTCCGGGCGCACCAGGCCTTCTTTCGGATGGTTCCAGCGCATCAGCACCTCGGCCCCTGACCATTTCTTGCTGTCGCCGTGCACGACTGGCTGGAAGTAGGGGATGAACTCGCCGGCTTCCAGCGCACGGAGCATTTCATGGCTGGGAGACGTCGAGCGTTTTTGCAGGACGTGACCGATCGCACCGGAGACCACGCCAAAGAACATCAACAGGCTGAACAGTGGCGGATATTCCTTCGCCATATAGCGCCATGTTTCGCCTTGCGGGTAACCGGCGGCGACACTGAAAGCATAGCGCGACGACTGCAGCATGCTTTGTGCAACTGGCAGCGCGGGCAGGGCGTCCTGATGCACTTTGCCGTCGGCGGACAACCAGTTGTCGCCGACCTGCAGCAACAACAAAGTTTGTCGGCCAATCAAGCGCAGAATGTTGCTCAAGTGATAACCGTCAAGCGTGGTCAGCGCACCGCCGCGACCGTCACTCAAACGGTACACCAGCAGCGCGGTATCGGGCGTCACCGGGTTGCCGTCCATGAGCCACAACTTACCCTGGTGGTAATCGCCGGAATTGACCGCTTCCTTGTAGTCGCCGAACAGCGAACTGCAATAGAGATTGTTGTCCCAGACCAGATTGGTCGAGCGCACGAACGGCCGGCGGGTGACTTGCTCGCGCAACGCCAGTTTGACGTCTTCGCAGGTTTTCCCGGCCAGCGGCAGCAATTCCCTGGCCGCCTGCGCGGTGTTGTCGAGCATCAACTCGAACTGGCGCAACGCCTCGGTGGCAGTCTGCCCGGTGTTTTGCTGCAAAGTGCGCTCGGCCTGCATATAGAGAATTACACCTCCGAGCACCACTGGCAGCAACCCGCTGAGCAAGGTTACTGCGATGCGCGTGCTGCGTTTGCGGCGAGGTCTGACGGTTAACGGCATGGGCGCATCCTGTCGCGATGAAGTGGGGCTGCGCAATGCAGGCCGGATAACGGCGTGCCGCTGAAAAACACTTGAGCCAGAGGGGAGGATAGATGGCAGATGCCGCTTGCGCCGCTCATGAATGATTCATCTGCGTGGCCAACTCGATAAAGGCCAGTGTGGCGGGTGAGGCCTGGCGCTGATCGAGGACTGCGAGGCCGACCTGACGCTTGACCTGTGGCGACAGCGCGACTTCCACATACTGCGGATTTTGCACCTGCGGCAGCGAGCCCTCGGCGACGACGGTGATCGCATCGCCACGACTGACCGTGTCGAGGGTGCTGAGCAGTTGCGAGCAGCGAAATCGAATGTTCGGTTGCAGCCGAGCTGCGCTGAACAGTCGCGACACCAGCTCGGAAGATCCCGCTTCGGTGAGCACGAACGGGTCGTTGCACAAATCCTTGAGGCTCAACGCCGAGCGTGTCGCCAAGGAATGGTTGATCGGCAGCAGGGCAAGCATCTGATCTTCAATCAAGGCAAAGGTGTCGAAGCGCTCTTCGGGAAGGACCACGAAACCGACGTCGATCCGCCGCTCTTCCAGCCACTGGATCACCTGTCGATCCGGTCCTTCATCTATATGCACTTCGATGCCCGGATGCGCCTCGCGATAGCGCTGCAAAATCCCTGGCAACAGTTTGATCGATGAAGTCGGGCCGAACGAGCCGATGCGCAATGTGCCGCGCTTCATGCCACGGGCATCGGCAGCCTCCTGACGCAACGTATTGGCCAGACCGAGCATGGCCCGGGCGCGCAGCAATAGTTGTTCGCCGATATCGCTGAGTTCAACGGATGACTGATGTCGACGCAGCAGTTCGACGCCCAGTTCCTGCTCCAGAGATTTCAGCGCGTGGGATACCGCCGACTGGGAAATGCCCAAGCGATGTGCGGCGAGGGTGAATCCGCGCAGCTCGGCCACCAGCGAGAAAATCTCCAGCTGTGTGAGGGTCATGAGTAATTGCTCATTTTACGATGATCAGAAATGAGGTGAATGATAAGCCATCCTCCAGTCATCCGGTCTCATGCCTTATGCATAATCTCGAGCAAACCCACACGACAGCCGCCGAGATGCCGGTCTATCTGACATTGGCGGCAGTCACCATGGTGTGGGGCGGAACCTTCGTCGCCGGGCGTTTTCTCGCCGGCAGCCTGAGCCCGATGTTCGCTGCCAGTCTGCGATTCCTGCTTGCCAGTGCAGCGTTGCTCGGGTTCCTGTGGCTGGCGCGAATTCCCTTGGCGCGGCCGACGCCACGGCAATGGCTGCAACTGGCAATGCTGGGGTTCTTCGGGATTTTCTTCTACAACCTGTGCTTCTTTTATGGCCTGCAATACATCAACGCCTCGCGCGCTTCATTGATTGTTGCGTTGAATCCTGCGGTGATCGGCCTCGCGTCGTGGTTGCTGTTCAAAGAACGTCTCGGCCGCGTGAAAGTCGCTGGCATCGCGGTGTGCATCGTCGGTGCAGGTGTGGTGATCGTCAGCCGCAATCCACAACTGTTGGCAGCAACGCCCGACGCCTGGCTCGGTGACGTGCTGATCCTCGGTTGCGTGCTGGGCTGGGGTGTTTATTCATTGTTTTCCCGTGGCCTCAATCAGGCACTCGGCCCGGTGCAGACCGTGACGTATTCGATCCTGATCGGCACGCTGATGCTGTGGACGTTGGCGGCGGTGCGTGGCGAGCTGAGCTGGGCGGCGTGGCTCAACCTCGGCACGCCACAGTGGCTGAGCCTTGTCTATTTAGGCGTGTTCGGTTCGGCGCTGGCATACATCGGTTATTACGATGGCATTCGCAAAATCGGCGCGACGCGCTCAGGGGTATTTATCGCCTTGAACCCTTTGACGGCGGTGCTGCTGGGCGCGCTGCTGCTCGGTGAACAGCTGACGCTGACCATGGGCTTGGGCGGTGCATTGATCCTGACGGGCATTTATCTGTGCAACAAACCCCTTGCGCCGTCGGCAAAAAAGCGGATTTTATAGAGAGGGCAGACAAGCCCATTTACGCTGTGTAGAATCGGGTTACGCATACAATAATAATCGTCTTCTGGCAGCAGAAGCCTCGCCCGCAAGAGCCTTGGGTCGACAATGAAGATATTCGGGTTTCAACTGATCTACGGTGACTTCCTCGCCCGCAGTGTGCGTGGCATCTCCTGTGCGCCACCCACCGACCTCGCAGACTGACAAATAACCCTGGTTAATTTGATAAGAATGATGAGGCGTCACCATGACCGATCTATACGAAAACCCAATGGGCCTGATGGGCTTTGAATTCATCGAACTCGCGTCGCCGGTGCCTGGCACCCTGGAGCCGATCTTCGAGATCATGGGCTTCACCAAAGTTGCGACCCACCGCTCGAAGAACGTGCACCTGTACCGTCAGGGCGCGATCAACCTGATTCTCAACAACGAACCCAACAGCGTCGCTTCGTACTTCGCGGCCGAACACGGCCCGTCCGTTTGCGGCATGGCGTTCCGCGTCAAGGATTCGCAAAAGGCCTACAACCGCGCACTGGAACTCGGCGCGCAGCCAATCCACATCGAAACCGGTCCGATGGAGCTGAACCTGCCGGCGATCAAAGGCATTGGCGGCGCGCCGCTGTACCTGATCGACCGTTTCGGTGAAGGCAGTTCGATCTATGACATCGACTTCGTATTCATCGAAGGCGTCGATCGCAACCCGGTCGGTGCCGGCCTGAAAATCATCGACCACCTGACCCACAACGTCTATCGCGGTCGTATGGCTTACTGGGCAAACTTCTACGAGAAGCTGTTCAACTTCCGTGAAATCCGCTACTTCGACATCAAGGGCGAATACACCGGCCTGACCTCGAAAGCGATGACCGCACCGGACGGCATGATCCGTATCCCGCTGAACGAAGAATCGTCCAAGGGTGCCGGGCAGATCGAAGAGTTCCTGATGCAGTTCAACGGCGAGGGCATCCAGCACGTTGCGTTCCTCACCGACGACCTGATCAAGACCTGGGATCAGTTGAAGAAGATCGGCATGCGCTTCATGACCGCGCCACCGGAAACCTACTACGAAATGCTCGAAGGCCGCCTGCCGAACCACGGCGAGCCAGTTGATCAATTGCAATCGCGCGGCATTCTGCTCGACGGCGCATCGGATCAGGGCGACAAGCGTCTGCTGCTGCAGATTTTCTCGGAAACCCTGATGGGGCCGGTGTTCTTCGAATTCATCCAGCGCAAAGGCGATGATGGTTTCGGCGAGGGCAACTTCAAGGCGCTGTTCGAGTCGATCGAGCGCGATCAGGTGCGTCGTGGTGTACTTGCCACCGAGTAATCTGTTGCTGAAATGAAAAATCCCGGCCTGCAGTGATGCAGTGTCGGGATTTTTTTCAGGATCAAAAGATCGCAGCCTGCGGCAGCTCCTACAGGGGAATGCATTCCACGCTGCGATCTTTTGCGTTTATGGCCGGCGCTGGCGCATCAGGTGTTTGAAGCCTTCGAAGACCAGCACAATAACCGCCATCCAGATCGGAATATAAGTCAGCCATTCGCCGGACTTGATGCTCTCACCGAGCAGCAACGCGACCCCGAGCAACAACACCGGCTCAACGTAACTCAACAGCCCAAACAGGCTGAACGGCAGCAAGCGGCTGGCAATGATGTACACCACCAACGCCGATGCACTGATCAGCCCGAGCAGCGGAATCAGCCACATCAGTCCCGGGTATTGATCGAACACGCCGAAGCCTTGCTCGCCGCCGTGCACAAACCAGTAGGCGACCGGCAGCATCAGGGTCATGTCGACCCACAGCCCACCGAGGTGATCGGTTTTCAGGTATTTGCGCAGGACGAAGTACAGCGGGTAACCGATGACCACCACCAGTGTCGCCCAGGAAAAACCACCGACCTGATACAACTCGTTCAACACGCCGAGGCTGGCGAAGAACACCGCGACTTTTTGCAGGTACGACAGGCTCTCGCCGTAGGCAATGCGTCCGGTCAGCACCATCGCCAGCGGCAGCAGGAAATAGCCCAACGACACATCGAGGCTGTAGCCGTTGAGCGGCGCCCACATGAACAGCCACAACTGCACACCGAGCAATCCGGCCGAGACGATCAAGCCGGCGATCAGTTTTGGCTTTGCCGCCATCAGCCGAACCAGCTCCAGCACGCGTCGCCATTCGCCGGACACCAGCATGAACACGGTCATGCACGGTACCGTCAGCAGCATCCGCCAGCCGAAAATTTCCACGCCGCTCAAGGGTGTGAGCAGCGAGGTGTAGTAATACATGACGGCAAACAGCACCGAGGCTGAAACCGATAAAGCGATACCTTTAGACAAACTGTCCTCGCGGGTGGGTGATCAAACGGGGCGCGAAGGATACGTGGTTTTTGTGCTGAATATTGGCCGGATGCTCATTATTTCCCACACGTAGATACGCATAATTGTAGGAGCTGCCGCAGGCTGCGATCTTTTGATTTTAAAAAAACAGATCAAAAGATCGCAGCCTGCGGCAGCTCCTACACGAGGGCGTCAGGCTGAGTGGGTTTTGCGGCCGGACACAAAATGACTGACATCGTTGAAGCCCGGTGTCGATGCATGCCCCGGTGTCACCAGCGAATCGATGAACGCTTCATCTTCAGCGGTGATCTTCACCGCCTGCGCCTTGGTGTAGGCATCCCACTGCGCTTCGGTACGCGGCCCGACAATTGCCGAGGTCACCGCGCTGTTGTTCAACACCCAGGCAATCGCGAACTCGACGATGCCGACGCCACGTTGCTCGGTGTACTGCTGAATCTGCTGGGCAATGCGCAGCGATTCCACGCGCCATTCGGTTTCCAGAATGCGCTTGTCCTGACGCCCGGCGCGGCTGTTGGCGTCCGGTGTCACGTCCGGCGCGTACTTGCCACTGAGCACGCCACGGGCCAATGGGCTGTAAGGCACCACGCCGAGGCCGTAGGTTTGCGCGGCGGTAATCTGCTCGGTCTCGGCCTGACGGTTGACGATGTTGTACAACGGCTGGCTGATCACCGGCCGATCGACACCGAGTTTATCGGCGATACGAATCACCTCGGCAATCCGCCAGCCGCGATAGTTCGACAAACCCCAATAACGGATCTTGCCCTGACGAATCAGATCGCCAATCGCTGAAATCGTGACGTCCAGTGGCGTGTTGTGGTCTTCGCGGTGCAGGTAATAGATGTCGAGGTAGTCGGTGCCCAACCGGGTCAGGCTGGCGTCCAGACCATTGAAGATATGCTTGCGGCTGAGGCCGCTGCGGTTTGGCACACCGTCCACCGGGCCGAAACCGACCTTGGTCGCCAGCACCCACTCATGCCGATTGCCGGCAATCGCTTCACCGACGATCTCTTCCGAACGACCGTTGGTGTAGACGTCGGCGGTGTCGATGAAGTTGATGCCCTGATCCCAGGCCTTGTCGATGATGCGCAACGACTCTTCGGTGCTGGTCTGCTCGCCGAACATCATTGTGCCGAGGGTGAGGGTAGACACTTGCAACCCCGATTGCCCCAGTGTGCGATAGCTCATGCCGAAATCCTTTTGTCGGTGGGAAACCCCAACAAATACCAGATGCGTAACGGGGCGCAAAGTGAATTATTGTGGCGTTTAAACGCAAAAAGATCGCAGCCTGCGGCAGCTCCTACAAGGAACACATTCCAAGGTAGGAGCTGCCGAAGGCTGCGATCTTTGCTATTAAGCGCGCAACGTCCGCGTCATCCGCAACGCCAACAGACTCCCGCCAACGATCACACCCGCCAGCAGATACAACGCCGCATCCGTCGAGCCAGTACTGTCCTTGACCCAACCAACCAGGTACGGACTAAGGAAACCCGCCATCTGCCCCATCGAGTTGATCAATGCCAGGCCACCGGCCGCAGCGCCTGCACTCAGCATCGCCGTTGGCACTGGCCAGAACATTGGCAGACCGGTCAGCGCACCCATGGTCGCAATGGTCAGGCCGAGAATCGCGATCGCCGGGTTGGCGGCGAAATTCACTGCGATCACCAGACCGATCGCGCCCATCAACATCGGTACCACCAGATGCCAGCGACGTTCCTTGCGCAAATCCGCCGAACGACCCACCAGCAGCATGAACACCGCTGCCAGCAGATAAGGGATCGCGCTCAACCAGCCAATCACCAGGTTGTCGCTGAAGCCGAGGTTCTTGATGATCGACGGCAGCCAGAAGTTGATCGCGTACACGCCACTCTGGATGCAGAAGTAGATCAGGCCGAACGCCCAGATTGCCGGGTTCTTGAATACCGCCAGCAGCGAGTCGGAAGTGGTTTTCGGTTTGTTCGCCAGGTCCTGTGCCTGATCGGCCTCAAGCACCGCGCGCTCGTGCGGCGTCAGCCACTTGGCGTTGGCGAAGCTGTCGCTCAGGAGGAAATAGGCGAGGGCGCCGAGGATCACCGTCGGAATGCCCTGCAGCAGGAACATCCACTGCCAGCCGGCCAGACCGCCCTGGCCTGCGGCGAAGTGATTGAGGATCCAGCCAGAGAACGGGCTGCCGAGCAGACCGGATACCGGGATCGCCGACATGAACAGCGCCATGATCCGGCCACGACGGAAGGTCGGGAACCACTGCGAGAGATACAGCACGACGCCCGGGAAGAACCCGGCTTCGGCCGCACCGGTAAACAGCCGCAGGGTATAGAACTCAGTCGGTGTGGTGACGAACAACAGGCAGGTCGACAGCGTGCCCCAGGTGATCATCATCACCGCAATCCAGCGCCGTGGACCGAACTTGGTCAACGCCAGGTTGCTCGGTACGCCGCACAGCACGTAGCCGATGAAGAAGATCCCGGCACCGAGGCCGTACACGGTTTCGCTGAATTTCAGTG